>NZ_JBFTEP010000184.1:0-5613 GCF_047229365.1 Cellulomonas pasadenensis
CTCGGAGATGTGTATCAGAGACCGGACCGACGGGCCGTCGGCCGCCGGGCGGACGCGCCGACGCGCCGGCGGGCAGCGCGGCGACGACGGTGCGGGTCACCACGACGACCGGGCCGACGACGACGGCGGGACGACGGCGGGACGCGAGGCCGCCCGGGCGGCTGCCGCCGAGCGGGCGCGCGAGGAGGCCGCCGAGCGCGAGCGGCAGGCCGCCGAGGAGCGCGCGCGGCGCGAGCGGGAGCGGCTGCGCCGGCGGCACGAGCAGGCGGTCGCGGTGCGCGCGGAGGCGGACGCCGAGCTCGCCGGGGTGCAGCAGCGCCACGACGACGCGTCGCGCGCCGAGCAGGAGGCGGCGGCCGCGCTCGAGGAGGCGGAGGAGGCCTCCGCCGAGGCGTACCGGACGGAGGAGGAGCTCGTCCGCCGGCTCAGCGAGGTCCGCCGCCGGCTCGCGGAGGCCCGCGCCGCGCTGCCCGCCGCCGACGAGGCGGTCGTCGCCGCGCGCGCCGCAGCGCACGAGTGCGAGAAGGCACTCCGGGCGGTCCGCCGTGAGCTCGAGCGCGCGCGGGGTGCCACGGAGCGGGCGCACGAGCTGGAGCAGGACGCGGCCGACGCCCTCGCGGCGACGACCGACGACTGACCCGCCCCCGCCGGTCCCGGTGCCCGGGCCCGGCTCGGGACGACGTCCCCGCGCGGTCCCGCTCACGTGCCGGGTCCCGGGGACCGCGCAGGTCGCCGCCCCAGCCGTCCCGTCCGGCGGGACGCCCGCAGGGCCGGACGTCCCGACGTCCGTGCGCGGACCGCCGTCATGATGGGCACCGTGCCCACCGGACCGGACGACGCCGAGCTCGCGCTCATCCGACGCTCGGGCGCCGTGCTGCGCGTGGGCCGGCTGAGCCTGTCGGCCGGCACGGGCTCGTACCGCGTCAAGGCGTCGATGGCGCGGGTGGCGCACGCGCTCGGCGTCGAGCGGCACCAGGCGCACGTGACGCTGACGGAGATCACGACGACGTCGCACCAGGGCCGCTCGTTCCGCACCGAGGTCACCGAGGTGCGCAGCGTCGGCGTCAACACGGACCGGCTGACCGAGCTGGAGCGGCTCGCGCAGCGCGTCGAGGCGTACGCGCCCGTCGACGTCGCGGAGGTCGACGCGGAGGTCGACCGGATCGCCGCCAAGCCGCCGCTGTACCCGGTGTGGCTCAACGCGCTGTGGGCGGCGGTGGCGTGCGCGGCGTTCGCGTTCCTCAACGGCGGCGGACCCGTCGAGGTGCTCGGCGCGCTGGTCGGTGCGGGGCTCGGGCAGGGGCTGCGGCGCACGCTGCTGCACCGCGGCTACAACCAGTTCGGCGTGACGATGCTCGCGGCGGCGCTCGCGGCGACGGGCTACCTCGCGTTCGTCGCGCTGCTGGAGCTCGCCGGGATCGCCGACGGCGCGCACGAGACCGGGTACGTCGCGGCCGCGCTGTTCCTCGTGCCGGGGTTCCCCCTGGTCACGGGCGCGCTGGACCTCGCCCGTCTGGACCTGTCCGCGGGCGTCGCACGCCTGACGTGGGCGCTGATGATCTTCGTGTCCGCCGCGTTCGCGGTGTGGGCCGTCTCGGTCGCCGTCGGCCTCAGCCCCGACCCGCCGCGCGCGGCGGAGCTCGACCCCGTGCTGCTGCAGACGCTGCGCGTGCTCGCGTCGTTCGTCGGCGTGCTCGGGTTCGCGCTCATGTTCAACAGCCCCTGGACGATGGCGCTCGTCGCGGCCGGCGTCGCGGCGGTGCCGAACGTGCTGCGGATCGCCGCCGTGCAGGACCTCGCGTGGCCGCCGCAGGCGGCGGCCGCGGCGGCGGCGTTCGTCGTCGGGCTGCTCGCCGCGTGGGCGGCGCCACGGCTGAACATCCCGCGCGTCACCGTGTACGTGCCGGCGGTGACGATCATGGTGCCGGGCGTGCCCGCGTACCGGGCCGTCTACCACCTGAGCAACGGCGACGTGACGCAGGCGCTCGAGCACGGCGTGCCCGCGGCGCTCGTCGTGACCGCGCTCGCGGTGGGCCTCGCGGTCGCGCGGATGGTCACCGACCGCGAGTGGGGCTTCGAGCACTGACGCACCCGGACGGGACACCGGCCCCGCCGCCGGACGCCGCTTTGGCGCCGCGACCGGCGCCGGGTAGCCTGTGCTCGTCCTGGAGACGTCGCATAGCCAGGTCTAGTGCGCGGCCCTGCTAAGGCCGTGAAGGGGTCAACCCTTCCGTGGGTTCAAATCCCACCGTCTCCGCTCGCGCGAAGGCCCTCACCGAGCACCGCCCGGTGGGGGCCTTCGTCGTCCCCGGCGCGGGCATCCGGCGGCGCGTCGACGGCCGCCGCGAACCGCCGCGCGAGCCGCCCGGCCGCGGCCACGAGCTCCGGCCCGCCGTGCACGGTCAGCGGAAACGGCACGGGCGCGAGGCGCTCGGCCGCGTACGCGTCGGGGTCGTTGGTGCTGCCCCGCAGCTCGCAGCGCGCCCCGTCGTCCCGGGGCGTCAGGTGGCCCGTCGACGCGGGGACCCACGGCGCCACGGCGGCGTACGGCGCGTGGAACGTCACGTGGGTCGCGTGCGGCCAGCCCGCGCCGAGGTGCCGCTCGAGCACGGCGACGGGGTCGAGCCCCGCCGGCACGGACGCGGGCGCGTCGAGCACCGTGACCGCCTCGACCCGGTCGACGCGCAGCGCACGCGTCGCGCCGGCGCGGTGCGAGTGGCACAGCAGGTACCAGCGGCGGTGCCGCACGACCACGGCCCAGGGGTCGACCTCGGCGTCCCACGACGCGCCACCGGGCTGCCGGTAGCGCAGCGCCACCCGCCGGTGCCGCGCCGCGGCCGTGACGAGCGCGCCCGCCGTGGCGGGGTCGGTGGCGACGCGGTCGGGGTCGGCGGCGAGCGCCGCGTGCGACCGCACGGTCGCGGCCGCGCGACCCACCTGCTCGGGCAGCGCGCGGATGACCGTGCCGAGCGCCGAGCCGACGGGCGTGGCGGGGTCGGCAGCGGCGTGGGAGCCGTCCAGCACGGCCATGACCAGGGCGAGCGCCTCCGTCTCGGTGAACACGACGGGCGGCAGGCGCAGCCCGCGGCCCACCCGGTAGCCCCCGTGCCGCCCGCGCTCCGACACGACCGGCACGCCCGCCGCCCGCAGCGCGGCGACGTACCGGCGGACCGCGCGCTCCGTCACGCCGAGCCGCGACGCCAGGTCGGCGGCGGTGACGCCCGGTGCGTGCTGCAGCACGTCGAGCGCGCGCAGCGACCGGACGAGCGGGGAGTCCGGCACGTCGTCCACGTGTCGACGGTAAGGCGGACGCCGGTCGTCCGGAAGGCGTCCTACGGTCGGGACGAGGCCGGGGCGGCGGACCGCCCGGCGTGGGACGACGGAGGGACGGACGGATGGACGTCGTGCTGGTCGCGGGCCTGTGGCTGGGCGCCGCGGAGTGGGACGCGGTGGCGGACGCGCTGCGCCGGCGCGGGCACCGGCCGGTCGCGGTCGACCTGCCCGGCACCGGTGCCGCCACCGCCGACGCGTCCCTCGACGACCAGGTGGCGGCGGTGGTCGCGGCCGTCGACGCCGCCGACCGGCCCGTGGTCGTCGGGCACTCCGCCGCCGCGACGCTCGCGTGGCTGGCCGCCGACGCGCGCCCCGACGCCGTGCGTCGCGTCGTGCTCGTGGGCGGCTTCCCGTCCGCGGACGGCGGGACGTACGCCGACTTCTTCCCGGTCGTGGACGGGTGGGTGCCGTTCCCCGGGTGGGAGCCGTTCGAGGGCGCGGACGCCGCCGACCTCGACGCAGCCGCGCGGGACGCGCTCGCGGGCCGCACCACCCCCGTGCCCGAGCGCGTCGCGCGGGGCGTCGTCCGGCTGCGCGACCCGCGGCGGCACGCCGTGCCCGTCACCGTCGTCTGCCCGGAGTTCACGCCCGACGACGCGCGCGCATGGGTCGCCGCCGGCGACGTCCCCGAGCTCGCGGCCGCGCGCGACGTCACCTACGTCGACCTCGACTCCGGGCACTGGCCGATGGTGACGCGCCCCGAGGAGCTCGCGGCGCTGCTCGACGCGGCGGCCACCGGCACCCCGGCGACCGGCACCGCGGCGGGGGCCTGACGTGGCGCCGCGGGTCGCCACGCTGGACGCGTCCACGTGGGACGCGTTCGCGGAGCTCGTCGAGCGCAACAACGGCGTCTTCGGCGGCTGCTGGTGCATCGGCTGGCACCCCGAGTGCGGGCAGCGCGTCGACCACCGCGCGGTCAAGCAGGCCCGCGTCCTCGACGACGCGGCGCACGCGGCGCTCGTCCTGGACGACGACGGGCGCGCGCAGGCGTGGGCGCAGTGGGGCACGCCCGACGAGCTGCCCGGTATCAAGCACCGCCGCGCGTACGTGCAGGAGCCGCCGCCGCACCCGGACTGGCGCATCGCCTGCGTGTACGTCGACCGGCGGCACCGCGGGCAGGGCCTGGCGCGGCTCGCGGTCGAGGGTGCGCTGGCGCAGGTCGCCGCGGCCGGCGGCGGGCTGGTCGAGGCGATCGCCGAGGTCACGGAGGGGCGCGAGGCGCAGGGCCGGTTCCTGTTCAGCGGCACGGTGGAGCTGTTCGAGAGCCTCGGGTTCGCGCGCGGGCGGCAGCTCGGCAAGCACGCGCACGTCGTGTCCCGGACGGTCGGACCCGTGGCGGCGCCGGCGTGACGTCCGTCGCAGTCGGGCGCCGGGGCCCTCTCGGGTTTGGGGCCGGGCGCCGGAACCTGTAATGTTCTCTGCGGCCCGCAACGGCCACGCGCCCGTAGCTCAACGGATAGAGCATCTGACTACGGATCAGAAGGTTGGGGGTTCGAGTCCCTTCGGGCGCGCAGCAGGGTCGAAGGCCCGGCACCGTGACGGTGCCGGGCCTTCGTCGTCCCTCGGACGACCGCGGCGGCCGCGTCAGCCACCGGTGCCGGACCGCAGCTGGCCCCACCACCTCCGGACGCCGAGGACCGCGGCGCCGACGCCGCCCGCGACGAGCGCCACGGTCGCCCAGTACTGCGACCACCAGTCGCCGAGGGACCGCACGAACGGGGTGCGCACGTCCACCGCGGTGACGTACTCCGCGACGGCGGAGCCGAGGACCACGTCGTCCCCCACGGCGACCGCGGGGCGCAGCTCGATGCGGACGTCGTCGTCACCGGGCTCGTCGGCGCGCACCTCCCACGACCACCCCACGACGCCGGACGGGGTGAACGTCCGGTCGACCCACGCCTCGTCGACCACGTGCAGGCCGTCGCCCAGCGCGACCAGGCGTGCGGAGACCGCGCACCGGACGTGCAGGGGTGCGGACGTCGGGGAGGGGCCCGGCGCCTGGGGCTCCGGGGGCGGGTCGTCGGACACGTCGAGCACGGCCGAGTACGTGACGCTGTCACCGAGGTCCACCTCGAGCACGGCGGGGTAGTCCAGCCGGCCCTCACGCCACTCGCGCAGGTCGCTCGTGCACGCCTCCAGGAACCGGTCCAGCTCACCGCCACCCGTGACGGGGGGCGCGGCGCCGTCGTCCGGGGGCGCGGCGCCCGGCGCACCGGGCGCCGGTGCCCCGGGGCTCGGGTCGCGGTCCGCCGTGGGCGGGGGCGCCGCGTCGTCCGGCGG
>NZ_JBFTEP010000185.1:0-5501 GCF_047229365.1 Cellulomonas pasadenensis
ACGCCACCGAGCTGGGCGTGCGCCTCGTCGCCCGCGCCGCCGCCGTCACGCACCACGCCGTGCCCGCGCCGCCGGCGACCGTCCTCGGGGCGCTGCAGGCCGCGCTGCGTGCCGACGCACGACCGGGGCGGCGGACCACCGTCGACCCCGACGACCGCACGGTCCAGGTGCACGCGTGCCACGGGCGCGCCCGTCAGGTCGAGGTGCTGCGCGAGGCGCTGCTGGGGCTGCTCGCCGACGACCCGACCCTGCAACCGCGGGACGTGGTGGTGCTCTGCCCGGACGTCGAGGCGTTCGCACCGCTGGTCGTCGCCGCCTTCGGTGCGGCCGCGCCCGCCGGCCCGCCCGACGGCGGGAGACAGGGCGGCCGGCACGGCGGTCGCCCCGACGACGTGCCCGCGCACCCGGGCCGCACGCTGCGCGTGCGCGTCGCCGACCGTGCGCCCGCGCGCACCAACCCCGTGCTGCGCGTGCTGGCCGACGTGCTCGCGCTCGCCGGGTCGCGCGTGACGGCGTCCGCCGTGCTCGACCTCGCGGACCTCGCGGCGGTCCGCCGGCGGTTCGGGCTCGACGACGCGGAGCTCGAGCGCGTGCGCGCGTGGACGCTCGCGTCGGGCGTGCGCTGGGGCGAGGACGTCGGCCGCCGCGCGCGGTACGGGCTGGGCGCCGTCGCGCAGGGCACGTGGCGGACCGGCACGGACCGGCTGCTGCTCGGCGTGGCGATGGCCGAGGAGGACCACCGGTTCGTCGGGTCGGCGCTGCCGCTGGACGACGTCGACAGCACCGAGGTCGACCTCGCCGGGCGGTTCGCGGAGCTCGTGGACCGGCTCACCGGGCTGCTCGCCGAGCTCGACGGCACGCGCCCCGCGGACGCGTGGTTCGCGACGCTCGCGCGCGCGGTCGTGCTGCTGACGGACGTCGCGCCCGAGGACGCCTGGCAGCTGGTCGAGGCGCGCACGGTGCTCGCCGACGCGCGGGCGGCGGCGGAGGGTCACGCCGACCTGCCCCTGCGCCTGGCGGACGTCGTCGCGCTGCTCGAGCCGCACCTCGCGGGCCGGCCGACGCGGGCCGGGTTCCGCACGGGCGCGCTCACCGTCTGCTCGCTGGAGCCCATGCGCGCCGTCCCGCACCGCGTCGTGGCGCTGCTCGGCATGGACGACGGCGTCTTCCCGCGCACGGCGCAGGGCGGCGGGGACGACGTGCTGGCGCGCGACCCGCTGGTGGGCGAGCGGGACCGCCGCGCGGAGGACCGCCAGCTCTTCCTCGACGCCGTGCTCGCGGCCGGCGACCACCTCGTGGTCGTGCACACGGGCGCCGACGAGCGCACGGGCGCCGCCCGACCGCCGGCCGTGCCCGTCGGCGAGCTGCTCGACGCGCTCGAGGAGACGGTGCGTCGCGCCGACGGGCGGCCCGTGCGGGACGCGCTCGTCGTGCAGCACCCGCTGCAGACGGTCGACGAGCGGAACTTCGTGGCCGGCGCGCTCGGCCGGCCCGGCCCGTTCAGCTTCGACGACGTCGACCGGCGCGCCGCCGCGGCCGCGCGCGGACCCCGCACGCCCCGCCCGCCGCTGCTCGTCGGCACGCTGCCGCCCCCGCCGCCCGACGCAGTCGACGGCGGTCGCGGCGGGCTCGGCGGCGCCGCGGGGGTCGTCGAGCTCGACGACCTCGTCGCCGCGCTCGAGCACCCGGTCCGCGCGTTCGTCCGGCAGCGGCTGCACGCCGTCGTCCCACGGGACGTCGACCAGCTCGACGACCGGCTGCCGTTGCGGCTCGAGCCCCTCGACGCGTGGGCGACCGGTGACCGGCTGCTCACCGCCGTCCTCGACGACGTCGACCTGGCCCGGGCCGCGGCGGCCGAGCGCCGGCGCGGTGACGTGCCCCCGGGCGCGCTGGGGTCGGCCGCGCTCGGCGAGGTCGGCGCGCACGTGGAGGCGGTCGCCGCCGCCGCGCGGCCCCTGCTCGCCGCGGCGCCCGCGACGGTCGACGTGACGGTGCCGCTGCTCGACGGACGCGTGCTCACCGGCACGGTCCCCGGCGTGCGGGGCGAGGTGCTGGTGCGTGCCGTCTACGCGCGGCTGGGGCCGAGGCACCGGCTGCGCGCGTGGGTCCAGCTGCTCGCGCTGGCCGGCGCGGCCGGCTCGCACGCCCCGGCGGTGCACGCCGCCGCCACGGTGGGCCGCGGGCCCGGCACGCGCCCGACCGCGACGACGTCGTGGTTGCGCGCCCCCGCGCCCGCGGTGGCGCGCGACGTGCTCGGCCGGCTCGTCGCCGTGCGCGACCGCGCGCTGTGCGCACCGCTCCCGCTGCCCACGGCGGCCGCGGCGACGTACGCGCGGCGCCGGCACGGCCACGACGACCCCGTGGGCGCGCTGGCGGACGCCGAGCAGACGTGGCGCGCGCGCCACGAGGACGAGGACGACCACCACCGCCTCGCGTGGGGCGACGGCGCCCGGCTCGCCGCCCTCGCGGGCGACCCGGAACCCGCCGACCGGGCCGCGTGGCCGGACGAGCCGACGCTCCTCGGCGCGCTCGCGCGCACGCTGTGGGAGGACCTGCTGCGCCACGAGACCGGGGGCCCGCCGTGACGGCCGCGCCCGTGACGACGCCCGTCTTCGACGTGTGCGGCCCGCTGCCCACCGGCACCACCGTCCTCGAAGCGAGCGCCGGCACGGGCAAGACGTTCACCATCGCCGCGCTCGCCACGCGGTGGGTCGCGGAGGGCCACGCCGAGCTGCCCGAGCTGCTGGTCGTGACGTTCGGCCGCGCCGCGACGAGCGAGCTCCGCGACCGCGTCCGCGAGCGCCTCGTGCGCACCGAGCGCGCGCTGCGGGACGCCGCCGCCCGCACCAGCGAGGACGCCCTCGTGCGGCACCTCGCCGCCGTGGACGACGCCGAGCTGGCGCGCCGGCGCGAGCGCCTGGCGGTCGCGCTGTCGCAGGTCGACGCCGCGACCATCACCACGACCCACGGGTTCTGCCGGCACGTGCTCCGCTCGCTCGGCACCGCGACGACGACGGGGGACGTGGACGCCGACGCGACGCTCCTGCCCGACGTGGCGGACCTCGAGGCGGAGGTCGTCGACGACCTGTACCTCGCCGCCTACGCGGGCACGTCCGCCCCTCCGCTCACCGTCGAGGAGGCGCGGCAGGTCGCGCGCGCCGCCGTCAGCGACCACGCGGCGACCCTCGCCCCCGACGACGCGGACCCCGGCAGCCCGCCCGACCACCGGTTCCGCCTGGCCCGCGCCGTGCGGCGCGAGCTCGTGCGGCGCAAGCGCGCCGGCCGGCTCGTCGACTACGACGACCTGCTCGTGCTGCTGCGCGACGCCCTGACGGACCCCGTGACCGGGCCGGACGCGGCCGCGCGCGTCCGGGCGCCGTACCGCGTCGTGCTCGTCGACGAGTTCCAGGACACCGACCCGGTGCAGTGGGACGTGCTGCGCACCGCGTTCCACGGTCACCGCACGCTCGTGCTCATCGGCGACCCGAAGCAGGCGATCTACGCGTTCCGCGGCGCCGACGTGCACACCTACCTCGCGGCGCGGGCGGTCGCGACCACGGCCACCCTGGGCAGGAGCTGGCGTGCCGACCCCGCCGTGCTCGCCGGGCTCGGCCACCTGCTCGGCGGCGCGGCCCTCGGCGACCCGCGCATCGTCGTGCACCCCGTCGAGGCCGGGCGGTCCGGCCGCCGGCTCGACGGCGGTGCCCCGGTGGTGCTCCGCCGCGTGGCCCGGCGTGCCGTCGGCACCGGCAGCGCCGCGCCGCGCGTCGACGTCGTCCGTGCGCTCGTGCACCGGGACGTCGCCGCGGAGGTGGTGCGCACCCTCGACGGCGCGCGCCTGCGCGACGGCGACGGGTGGCGGGCCGTGCGGCCCGGTGACGTGGCCGTGCTGGCCCGCCGCAACGCCGACGCGCTCGCCGTGCGGGACGCCCTCGTCGGGGCCGGCGTGCCCGCCGTGGTGTCCGGGCTCTCGAGCGTCTTCGCGACGCCGGCAGCACGGGAGTGGCTGGTGCTGCTGAGCGCGCTGGCCGGGACCGGCGACGCGGGCCGGGTCGCCGCGGCCGCGCTCACGCCGTTCGTCGGGTGGGACGCCCGGCGCCTCGCGGGCGCCGACGACGCCGAGCGCGAGGACCTCGCCGACCGGCTGCGCGGCTGGTCCCACGTCCTCGCCGGGCAGGGCGTCGCCGCCCTCGTCGAGGCGACGGCCGCCGCGGGCCTGCACGAGCGCCTGCTGCGCCGCGAGGACGGCGAGCGCGCGCTCACCGACACGCGGCACGTCGGCGAGGTGCTGCACGCGGCGGCCCGCGAGCGCGGGCTGGGTGCGGCGGCGCTGACGGAGTGGCTGCGCGCGCGCATCGACGAGGCCGCGGTCGACTACGCGGAGGAGCGCAGCCGGCGCCTCGAGACCGACGCGGCGGCCGTGCAGGTCGTCACGGTCCACGCCGCGAAGGGGCTCGAGTTCCCCGTGGTCCTGGTGCCGTTCGCATGGGACCGGTTCGTGCCGCGCGACCCGGCGGTGCTGCGGTACCACGACGCCGACGGCACCCGCCGGCTGCACGTGGGCGGCCGCGGCAGCCCCGGCTACGACGAGGCGCGCGCCCTGCACCAGGCGGAGGAGTCGGGCGAGGACCTGCGCCTGGCGTACGTGGCGCTCACGCGGGCGAGCAGCCGGGTGGTCGTCTGGTGGGCGCCGAGCACGGTGTCCGCCGCGGGGGCGGTCGGCCGCCTCGTGCTCGGCGCCCGGGACGCCGACGGCAGCCCGCCGGCGACCGTGCCGGTGCCCCGCGACGACCAGGCCGCGGCGGCGTTCGACGCGCTCGCCGCCCGCAGCGGCGGCACCGTCGTGCACGAGGTCGTCGACGCCGCGCCGCCGCGCGTGCGGTGGCAGCCGCCGGCGAGGGGCCGCGAGGCGCTCGACGTCGCGCGGCTGCGGCGCGACGTCGACACGACGTGGCGCCGGACGTCGTACTCCGGGCTCACGGCGGCCGCGCACGGCGGACCGCCCGGCGCCGCGGCACCGTCCGCCGCGGAGGAGGCTCCGGGGGTGGCCGACGAGCCGGAGGCACCCGGCATCCGCGACGAGCCGACCGGGCCGGTCACGCCGGTCGCGCCCGCCGCGCCGGCCGCGCGGAGCCGGTCCGGCCCGCCCGACGCCCGCGACGAGGGCCTCCTGCGCACGGTGCCCTCCCCCCTCGCCGACCTGCCCGGCGGCACCGCGTTCGGCACGCTCGTGCACGCCGTCCTGGAGGACGTCGACACCGCCGCGCCCGACCTCGCCGCGGAGCTGCTCGCCCGGTGCCGTCGCGCGGCACCGGGTGCGGGCGTGGACCCCGACCACCTCGCCGCAGCCCTCCTGCCGGTGCTGCGCACGCCCGGCGGACCGCTGCTGGGCGGCGCCGCGCTCGCGGACGTGCACCCGCGCGACCGGCTCGCCGAGCTCGAGTTCGAGCTGCCGCTCGCCGGCGGCGACGAGCCCCCGCCGACACCGGGCGCACCGGGAC
>NZ_JBFTEP010000186.1:0-5325 GCF_047229365.1 Cellulomonas pasadenensis
GTGACGGGGTCGGCACGCCGGGGGCAGCGACGCCGCCCGCCGGCGGGGCGGTGACCGGCGCGGTGGTCGGTGCCGTGGTCGGCGCAGGGGTCGCCGTGGGCGACGGGACGGGCGCCGCGGCGACGGCGACCGTCGCGGCGGCCGCGTCGGTGAGGGTCGTGGTGGTGCCGTCCGTGCCGACGAGGGTCACGGTGCGGACCGCCACGGTCGCCGTGCCCGCGGCGAGGGCGCGCAGGCGCAGGGTGGTCGCCGGCACGGTGCCGGACAGCGCGGGCGACGTGCCGAGCCGCGTGTGCCGCAGCGTCACGGTGCCCGCCGCCTCGGTGACGTCGTCGAACCCGCCGTCGGGCGTGGCCGTCACGGCGTCGAACGCGAGCAGCGCCGGGTCGAGGGCGAGCGTCGCCTCGTAGGCGAAGACGTCGGCGGTGCCGCGCAGCTCCAGCCGCACGTCGACGGTCCCGCCGGCTGTCACCTCGGGCGTGACCGTGAGGGCCACCTCGTCGGCGGCGGGCGCGGCGACGGCGGCGCCCGCGGTGGCGAGGGTCAGGCCGAGCGCGACGACGGCGGCGCGCAGGGCGCCTCGTCGCAGGCTCGACCTCGGGATGCGGTCACGCATGGGCAGGTCCTCTCGGAACGGTACGGCGCACCGGTGGACCGGTACGGCCGTGGACGCGCCCCCTGCGCCTCCGCAGGCTCGCAGCGCCGCGTTTCGGTCCGGTTGCCCGGGCGTTGCCGCCGCACGACCGCGGCCGGCGCCGTGTCACCGGCGCGTGACGCGTCCGGGCATCACCGGCGACGCGGACGCGCCCCGCCCCGTCCGCGTCGTCGTGAGCGCGTCGTCGTCGTCGGTGCCCGGGCGGAACCGTGCCCTCGCGCCCCCGCCGGTCGTGCCACGATGACGCCCATGACCCGGTCCGCCGCCCGCCGCGCCGTCCGCGCGGCACGCGGGAGCGGGGCGCCGCGCGCGATGCGGAGGCGCACCTGATGGGGCGGCACAGCTGATGGGGCGGCACGCCGGTGGCGGTCAGCCGCCCGCACCCTGGCCGCGGCGCCTCGGGCGCGCGGTCCTGCGCTGGGCGGGGCGTGCCGCGCTCGGCGCCGTCACGGGCGCCGTCGTGCTCGTCGTCCTCGGCTGGGCCGGCATCACCGGCACCTCGGCCCGCGCCCTCGCGGCGGGCGCCGGCGTGCTCGTCGTCGTCGCCGCGGCCCTCGCCGCCACCGTCCCGGCCCCGGCACCGCACGCCGACGGGCCGCCCGGACCGCCGCCGCGCGGGTCCGCGCCCGGGCCGCGGTCCGACGACCGCTGACCCTCGCGCCCTACGCTGTCCGGCGTGAGCACCGCAGGCACCTCCCCCAGCAGCGACCCCACCGACGCCGCAGCCGCCCCCGCGGCCCCCGCGCCTGCAGCGGCGCACACGAGCGCCGACCGCATCGTGTGGATCGACTGCGAGATGACCGGGCTCGACCTCGAGCACGACGCGCTGGTCGAGGTCGCCGCGGTCGTCACCGACTCGGAGCTCCGCGTCCTCGGTGACGGCGTCGACGTCGTCGTCGCGCCCCCGCCGGCCGCGCTCGAGCAGATGGGCGACTTCGTCCGCACGATGCACACGACGTCCGGGCTGCTGCCCGCGCTCGAGCACGGCGTGACGCTGGAGGAGGCGCAGGAGCAGGTCCTCGCGTACGTGCGGCAGTGGGTGCCCGACGCGGGCAAGGCGCCGCTCGCGGGCAACTCCGTCGGCACCGACAAGGCGTTCCTCGAGCGCGACATGCCCGAGCTCGTCGGGTACCTGCACTACCGCGTCGTCGACGTGTCGTCGATCAAGGAGCTCGCCCGGCGCTGGTACCCCCGCGTGTACTTCGCGGCGCCGGCGAAGAACGGCGGCCACCGCGCCCTCGCCGACATCCTCGAGAGCATCGACGAGCTGCGGTACTACCGTGCGGCGCTCATGCCCGCGGCGCCCGGTCCCGACTCCGCGACCGCCCGGCGCGTGGCCGCCGACGTCGTCGCGACGAGCGTCAAGCGCGGGGTGCTCGCGCCCTGACGGGTGCACGGGCACGGTCGTGGACGCGGCGGCCGTGCCCAGCCGCGCGACCGTGCCGGTGGCGGCTCCGTCCCCCCCGGGGAAATGACGCAGGGCGCCGGTCCGAAGACCGACGCCCTGCGAGAGGGTGGCTAACGGGACTTGAACCCGCGACCCCCTGGACCACAACCAGGTGCTCTACCAGGCTGAGCTATAGCCACCACGTCGGACGCGCGGACGCGTCCCGGCCGTCCGCTCCCGCGGCGGGCCGAGAGAAAGCATAGCGGAGCCGCACGGCTGTGCAGGCACGCTCGCCCGCCTTCCACGACGTGGGCGCCGTCACAGGCGTACGGCCACCGCGTCCGCGAAACGCTCCGCCGCGCCGTCCGCCTGCGCGAAGAAGAACGACGGCTCGGTGAGCTCCACCTCGAGCACGACGGGCTCGCCCTCGTCGTCGGGGATGAGGTCGACGCGCGTGTACAGCAGCGGCGACCGGTCCGGGAAGATCTCGGCGATCGCGGCGACCACGCGGTCCGCGAGGGCACGCTCCGCCTCCGTCGCGTCGCGCGGCGTCATCGCCTCGTCCCGGTAGAGCACGCCCTCGGCGTCGGCGGCCCGGTACGGCCCCTCGAGCAGGGGGCCCTTGCGGACCGAGTGGCTGAACTGCCCGTCCACGTACACGAGGGCGGTCTCGCCCTCGGTGTCGACGCGCGTGAGGTAGCGCTGCAGCATCACGTGCCGGCCCACCGCGAGCAGGTTCTTGGCGTGGGTGATCGCCAGCGAGCGCGACGGGGTCTCCCCCGCGTCGTACCGACCGGTGTCGCGCGAGCCGGCGCTGACGGTGGGCTTGATGACGAAGTCGCCGAACGCCGGGAACCGCGTGTGGATGGCCCGCGAGTTCATCTGCCGCTCGGGGTCGAGCCAGATCGTCGGCACGATCGGGATGCCGCGCTGCTCGAGGTCGCGCAGGTACGTCTTGTCGATGTTCCACGCGACGACGTCCGACGGGTTCAGCAGCGTCGACGTCCGCTCCACGCGCCGCGTCCAGTCGGCGAACTGCGCGGGGCGGTCCGTGTAGTCCCACGTCGAGCGGATCAGCACGTGCGGGTACGCACCCCAGTCGACCGTCGGGTCGTCCCAGACCACGACGTCCGACGCCACGCCGCGCGCCGCCAGGGCGTCACGGAGCAGGTGGTCGTCGGGGTCGAGCTCCGGCAGCTCGGCGCAGGTCGCGAGGGCGAGGCGTGCGGTGGGTTCGCTCACGAGGGGCACTGTACCCACGGCGTGTGACGGCGTGACGACCGGACGATGACGCCCGAGGTCACGGCCGGCCGGCCCGTCCTGCGGGCCCGTCCGCCGCGGCGTCGGCGGCCGTGAGGCGGTGCAGGGCCCGCACCACCGCGTCGGCCGTCACGGTCCCCACCACGCGCCCGTCGTCCACCACCGGGAGCGCCGTGGGCCGCGTGCCGGGCGCGTCCGCCGCGCCGGCGAGCGCGGCCACGACGTCGCCGAGCTCCGCACCCAGCCGGACCGCGTCGCCGCCGGTCGGGGCGACGTCCGTCGCGTCCGCGGACGCGACGGGGGCCGCCACGAGGTCGCCCGGCTCGAGCCGGCCCAGCGCGAGCAGGCGCGCGGTCCTGCCCCGCCCCACGAGGTCGGCGACCGCGGGGGACGCCGGCCGGGCGACGACGTCCAGCGGGGGCGCGAGCTGCTCGACGTGGGCGGCACGGCTCAGCACGACGACCCGGTCGGCCATGCGCACCGCCTCGTCGACGTCGTGCGTGACCATCATCACCGTGGTGCCGAGCTCGCGCTGGAGCCGCAGGAACTCCGACTGCAGGCGTGCACGCCCCACGGGGTCGACCGCGCCGAACGGCTCGTCCATGAGCAGGACCGGCGGGTCCGCCGCGAGCGCGCGCGCCACGCCGACGCGCTGGCGCTCGCCGCCCGAGAGCTCGTGCGGCCAGCGGCGGGCGTACCGGTCGGGGGCCAGCCCGACCAGCTCGAGCAGCTCGTCGACGCGGCGCCGCGTGCGGGCGCGGTCCCAGCCGAGCAGCCCCGGCACGGTGGCGACGTTCTGCGCGACCGTGCGGTGCGGGAACAGGCCGACGTCCTGGATGACGTACCCGATCCGCCGGCGCAGCGCGACCGGGTCGACCCGCGTCACGTCCTCGTCGCCGAGGAGGATGCGGCCCGCGGTCGGCTCGACGAGGCGGTTGGCCATGCGCAGGGTCGTCGACTTGCCGCAGCCGGACGGGCCGACGAGCACGAGCATCTCCCCCGGGCGCACGGCGAGGGTCAGGTCGTCCACCGCCACGGCGCCGGCGTACTCCTTGCGGACCGCGTCGAACGTGATGGCGGCGGGCGCGGCAGGGGCGGGGGCGGCGCCCGCGGCGGGCGCCGGGGCGCGCGGGGAGAGGGTCGCACGGCTCTCGTGATCCGTCACGCCGTCGGACGCTACTGGTGCCCTCCGACACCCGCGACCGCGGACCTCGGGCGGGGCCGGGGCCGGTCCGGGGCGAGGCCCGGCGCCGGGAGGCTGCGCGCGCGGCTGTCGGACCCGGCCAGTAGCGTCGGCGCCGTGCCTGCCGGCCCGGTCGTCGCCGCCGCCAACCCGTGGTTCTCGTGGACGTACCTCGAGCGCAACGGGAGCGACGTGCTGCGCTACCTCGAGCAGCACGCGACGCTGACGGCGCAGGCGGTGCTGATCGCCCTGGTGGTCGCGCTGCCGCTCGCGGCGCTCGCGCACGTGCGCCCCCGGCTCGCGGGGGTCGTGCTCGCCGGCACGGGCGTCCTGTACACCGTGCCGTCCCTCGCGCTGTTCGCGGTCCTCGCGCCGTACACCGGCATCGGCCGGACGACGGTGCTCATCGGGCTCGTCGTCTACGCGCTGCTCGTGCTCGTGCGCAACGTGCTCGTCGGGCTGCAGGGCGTCGACCCGGCGGTGCGGGACGCCGCCCGCGGCATGGGCTTCGGCCGGGTGCGGATGCTGCTCGCGGTGGAGCTGCCGCAGGCCGTGCCGGCCGTCGTGACGGGACTGCGGCTCGCGACCGTCAGCACGGTGGCGCTGGTCACGGTCGGCGTCGTGGTCGGCTACGGCGGCCTGGGCCAGCTCATGTTCCGGGGCTTCCGCAGCAGCTACCGCGCCGAGGTCGTCTCCGCGACGGTCCTGTGCCTGCTGCTGGCGCTCGTGGCCGACGTGCTGCTCGCGGCGCTCGGCCGGCTGCTCACGCCCTGGCACCGGTCGTCCGGGCGGCGCGGTGGCGCGGCGCCCGGCGTCGCGGTCGCGGGCGGTCTCGCGGCG
>NZ_JBFTEP010000187.1:0-5314 GCF_047229365.1 Cellulomonas pasadenensis
GCGCCCGACCGGTGACCGGCGGCGCGGGCGAGCCGCGCCCACGGGTGCTCGGCGGCCGAGCGGACCGCTCAGCCGCCGGCCGCGTCCGCCATCGACGTCAGCGTCGTCACCGTGCGCCAGTTGCGGGCCGTGCCCCGCTGGCCCTTGCGTGCCGCGAGCCGTGCAGCCAGCGCCGACCGGCCCATGCCGTGCGGCAGGTACAGGTAGACCTCGCGCGCGCCCAGCGCCAGGTCCTCCGGGTGGAACGCGGCGACGTCGAGGTCGGGCGCGACCGGCGGGTCCTGACCCGGCAGGAAGACGACGTGGTGGTGCGTCGGGTCGTCGTCGCGGTCGAGGAACGGGTTGGCCGCCACGACGGCGTGCAGCTCGTCGCGCGTGCGGACCACGACGTCGGGGCGCACCGGGAACGCCTCGGCGCACGCCGCCCGCAGGCGGTCGGCGACGGCGGCCGGGTCGGGGTCGTCCGCGGTGAGGACGACGTTGCCGCTGGTCACGTACGTGCGGACGTCGCCGTAGCCGCACCCGGCGACGACGCGGCGCAGGTCCGCCATCGGCACCTTCGTCGACGCACCGACGTTGACGCCGCGCAGCAGCGCCACCATGACCGTCGACATCGCGCCCCTCCTCCGAACCGTCGCCGCAGGACGTCAGAACAGCAGGTCGGGGCCGCCGACCGCGCGGCGCTCGAGCTCGAGCAGGGCGCGCTTGCGGTCGAGCCCCGCGGCGAAGCCGACCAACTTGCCGCCCGCGCCGATGACGCGGTGGCACGGCACCACGATCGCCATGCGGTTGGCACCGTTCGCCGCGCCGACGGCACGCGCGGTGGTCCGCGGGTCGAGGCCGACCGCCTCGGCGAGCGCGCCGTACGACGTCGTCGTGCCGTACGGGATCCGGCGCAGCCCGTCCCACACGCGACGCTGGAACGCGGTGCCGGCGTAGCGCAGGGGCAGGTCGAAGTCGCGCAGGTCCCCCGCGAAGTAGGCCGTGAGCTGACGCACCGCCGCGGCCAGGACCGCGTCGTCGCCCGGGTCGACCCGGTCGCCCACGTCGTCCGCCGCCGGCGAGCCGTCCGTGCGCGGCAGCCGCAGGTGCGTCACCGCACCGTCGTGCACCGCGACGACCACCGGCCCGACCGGTGCGTCGAGCACGGCGTGCACCAGCCCGCCCGCCGTCGTCGCGCTCGCCGTCGCGTCCGTCGTCGTCCCGTCCACGTCCACCATCCTGCCCGTCGCCCCCGACACGGCGGCCCGTGCGCCGCCTCCGGACGTAGACGCCGGCCGCGCACCCGGTGTGAGGTCGCCGGACGTCCGCCTCGGCCGCGGCAGCGGCGACGCGGCCCGGACGCGGCGTGGCGCGGTCAGACGCGGTGCAGCGCGAGGAACCCCAGCGACGCGAGGAGCAGAGCGGGCGCGAGCCACGTCAGCACCAGCAGGTGCTGACGCCGGTGCACGCCGAGCACGCCGACCACGAGCGCGCCGACGACGGCGAACACGACGGCGTCCCCCGGGTACCGCAGCACGACGGCGTACGTCACGACCGCCTCCGCGAGCCACGCCGCCGCCAGCAGCGCCGCGCCGACGCCGCGCTCGCGGTCGGCGCCGCGCCACCACGAGTGGCCGGCGAGGCCCAGCGCCACGCCGCCCAGCACGCCGCACACCGCCCACACGGCCAGCCACGACGTCCCCACGGGGAAGCCGCGCATCGCGGCGGTGACGTAGTACCCGGGCACCTGCGAGAGGCACGCGAGGAGGCCGAGCAGCGCCGCGCCGCGCCGGCCGAGCGCGGTGGCGCCCACGGCGAACGGCACGAGCAGCCACGGGCTGACGCCGTTCGCGAGGCCGCGGAACGGCTCGTCGAGGACGGTCTGTCCGAACGACGTGAGGGACCCCGTGACGAGGCCCGCGGCGACGGCGAGGAGCGCGCGGCCGAGCGTGGGCGCGAGCCGGGCACGGGCGGAGCGCACGGAACCGACGGAGCGCACGGGGCCGGCGACGGCGGCGTCCGTGCGGGCGCGGGCGAGCGGGACGGAGGGGGACGTCATGCCGTCCAGTCTCGGCAGGGCCCGGCGGGCCGGCATCTGCCCGAGGGCGAACGTCGTGCGCGCCGGTGTCCGCCCACGGTCGTACGCCCGTCCGTCCCGGGGCACCCGCCGCGACGGGCGGCGCGGGTGCCCCGGGGACGGCCGTCAGTCGGTCGAGCGCAGGATGGTGCGGACCCCGACGAGCAGCCCGAGCCCGGCCGTCGCCGCCGCGGCCACGGCGCCCCAGACCACGGCGGACGCCGTCAGGTCACCGGCGAACAACGCACGCTCCGCGTCCACGACCCACCGCAGCGGGTTCACCTGCGCGGCGGCCTGCATCCACCGCGGGCCGTTCTCGAGCGGCAGCAGGAGGCCGGACAGGATCATCACGGGGAACAGCACGGTCTGCTGCACGGCCCAGAACATCCACTCCTGCTTGCGCACCGCGATGGCGAGCGCGTAGCTGAGCGACCCGAGGCCGACACCCAGCACCGCGAGCAGCGCGAGGCCCAGCACGGTGCCGACGGGGTCCGGCCGGAAGCCGAACGGCAGCATGACGACGACGATGAGCAGCGCCTGCGCGACCAGCGGCACCATCTCCTTGAGCGAGCGGCCCACCAGCTGCGAGGACCGCGACAGCGGCGTCACGAGCAGCCGCTCGTGCGCGCCGGTCTGCATCTCGTACTGCAGGTTGGAGCCGGTGGTCGACGTGCCGAACAGCGTCGTCATCACGAGGATCCCGGGCACGAACCACTGCCACACCGTGCCGCCCGGCACGGCGGCGCCGGCGGAACCCGCGAGCAGCGGGCCGAACAGCCCGAGGAAGACGAGCGGCTGGACGAGGCCGAACACCACCGAGAACGGCTCGCGGACGACGGGCCGCAGCTCGCGCGCCATGACGAGCCACACGTCGCCCCACCACGAGCGGCGCTCCTCGGGCGCGGTCGGTGCGGTGGTCGTCACGGGCTCCTGCGTCGTCGTGGTCATGCCGCGTCCTTCCCGGCGGCCGCGGCCGCCTGCTGCTCGTCGGTGGCGGTCGCGTCGGCGGGGCCGCCGTCGCGCAGGCTGCGCCCGGTGAGGGCGAGGAAGACGTCGTCGAGGGTCGGGCGCACGGCCTGCGCCGCGAGGAGCCCGACGCCCGCGGCGTCCGCGGCGCGCACCACCGCCGGCACGGACGCCGGGCCGTCGGCCACCCGCCCGGTCACGTGCGTGCCGGTCACCACGACCTCGCGGCCGCCGGGGAGCCGCTCGACGAGCGCGGCCAGGCGGGCCGCGTCGTCGGGCGAGGCGGCGGTGACCTCGAGGCGGTCGCCGGCCAGGTCCCGCTTGAGGCCGTCGGCGGTGTCGTCGGCGATCACCCGGCCGTGGTCGACGACGACGACGCGCTCGGCCATCGTGTCGGCCTCGTCGAGGTAGTGCGTCGTCAGCACGATCGTCATGTCGTGCTCGCGGCGCAGCCGCAGCACGTGCTGCCACAGGTTCGCGCGGGTGTGCGGGTCGAGCCCGGTGCTCGGCTCGTCGAGGAACAGCAGGCGGGGCGCGTGGACGAGGCCGAGCGCGACGTCGAGCCGGCGGCGCTGACCGCCGGACAGGTCGGTCACCTTGCGGCGGGCGAGCTCGGCGAGGTCGAGGGCGTCGAGGAGCTCGTCCGCGCGGCGGCGGGCCGACGCCCGGTCGAGGCCGTACACGCGGCCCTGCACGACCAGCTCGTCGCCGACGCGCTGGGCGTGCCCGGCGCCGTTGCCCTGCCCGACGTAGCCGATGCGCCGGCGCACGAGCGCGGGCTGCGCGACGACGTCCGCGCCGGCGACCGTCGCCGTCCCGCCCGTGGGGCGGATCAGCGTGGTGAGCATGCGCATGGTGGTCGACTTCCCGGCGCCGTTGGGGCCGAGGACGGCGACGAGCTCGCCGGGCTCGACGTCGAGGTCGACGCCGCGCACGGCGTGCACGGTCTCGGTGCGGCTGACGACGAAGTCCTTCGTCAGCCCACGGGTGCGGATCATGAGGTCTCCTGCGAAGCGGTCGAGCGGCTGGGACGACGCCCACCCTTCCCCCGGTAGCGGTCAGATCCTGTCCGCCACCGGTGCCAGGCTGAGCGCATGTCCGGACCGTCCGCCCGCCTCCTCTCGCTGCTGTCGCTGCTGCAGTCGCGCCGCGACTGGCCCGGCGAGGTGCTCGCGGACCGGCTCGGCGTCAGCCCGCGCACCGTCCGCCGCGACGTCGACCGCCTGCGCGACCTCGGCTACCCCGTGCACGCGACGAAGGGACCTGACGGCGGCTACCGCCTCGAGGCCGGCAGCCAGATGCCGCCGCTGATGCTCGACGACGAGCAGGTGCTCGCGCTCACCCTCGCGCTGCAGACCGCGTCCACGGGGGTCGACGGCGTCGACGAGGCGGCCGGGCGCGCGCTCGCGACGCTGCGCCAGGTGATGCCCGCCCGGCTGCGGGCCGCCGCCGACGCGCTCGCCGTCACGGTCGTCCCGCGGGACGACCGGCGCGAGCGGCCCGCGGTCCCGCCGGACGTCCTGCTCGCCGTGGGTGCCGCGGTGCGCGCCCGCGCGGTCCTGCGGTTCGACTACGACGGCGGCAGCGGCCCCGTGGTCGGCACCGGCGCGGCCGCGTTCCGGCCGCCACGGCGCGTCGAGCCGCACCACCTGGTCACGTGGGGCGGGCGCTGGTACCTCGTCGCGTACGACCTCGACCGCACCGACTGGCGCACGTTCCGCGTCGACCGCATGACGCCCCGCACGCCGACCGGACCCCGCGTGCCCGCGCGCGCCGTGCCGGGCGGCGACGTGTCCGCGTTCGTCGCCGACCGGCTCGGCGCGCGACCGGCGTGGCCGTGCCGCGGGGAGGTGGTGCTCGCCCTGCCCGCGGCCGAGGTCGCCCGCTGGGCGGGGCGCGACGCGCTCGTGGAGCCCGTCGGCGACGACCGCGCGCGGCTCGTCACCGGGTCGTGGTCGTGGGAGGGGCTGGTCTCGATGGTGTCGATGTACGGCGTGCCGTTCGAGGTCGTCCGGCCGCAGGAGCTGCACGACGCCGCGCGGGCGCTGGCGGACCGGCTGCGGCACGCGGCGAGGTGAGCGGCGGCCGGGCGGCGCGGGCGGCTCACCGACCGTCGGCACCTTCGGGGCCGTCGCCCGCCGTCGGCCCGGTCGGGCGGGGCCGGCGGGTCACCGAGCGCCGGGACGGCGGCGCGCCGCCCCCCTCGTCGCCGCGGGCCGCGACCCGCCCGTGCGGACCGCGCCCTGTCTCGTATTAACAACAGAAGCTGCCGACGCTGCCCAGTATGGG
>NZ_JBFTEP010000188.1:0-5301 GCF_047229365.1 Cellulomonas pasadenensis
CCGCCGCGCGCTGCACGCCGCCGCCGTGCGCGCGGGCGTCCCCGCGGGGTCGCTGGCACGCCGCCACGTGCTGGCCGTCGACGCGCTCGTCACGGACTGGCACGGCCAGGGCGACGCGCACCTGCCGGGGGCGCGGGCGGCCCGCCGCGCGTGTGGCAGGCTCTACCTCGGCCGGCTCGGCGCGCAGGCGCCCGCCCCCGCGCGCCGCGCGCCCGGGGAGCCGGCCGGCCACGAGCAGGACGAGCGCGACGGGTGGGAGTGAGACGTGGACGCGTCCGACATGGGTGACGACCTCGAGCGGGTGCTGCTGAGCGAGGACCAGCTGCACACCCGGCTGGACGAGATGGCGGCGCAGATCGACGCGGACTACGCGGGGCGTGACGTGCTGCTGGTCGGCGTGCTCAAGGGCGCGGTCATGGTCATGGCGGACCTCGCGCGGCGCGTGCGCGTGCCCGTCGCGATGGACTGGATGGCGGTGTCGTCCTACGGGTCGGGCACGAAGTCGTCCGGCGTGGTGCGGATCCTCAAGGACCTCGACACCGACCTCACCGGCAAGCACGTGCTCATCGTCGAGGACATCATCGACTCGGGCCTGACGCTGAGCTGGCTGCTGTCGAACCTGCGCTCGCGCGGGCCGGCGTCGGTCGAGATCGCGACGATGCTGCGCAAGCCCGACGCCGCGAAGGTCGAGGTGCCGGTGCGGTACGTCGGCTTCGACATCCCGAACGAGTTCGTCGTCGGGTACGGGCTGGACTACGCCGAGCGGTACCGGAACCTGCCGTTCGTCGGCACGCTCGCCCCGCACGTCTACGGCTCCTGACCACGGCGGACGCCGGCGCGCACCCGGCTGTGCCCTGGGCGAACACCCAGGGAACGTCCAGTGCCGCCGTGTACCGTCGTGGGCCGGAAGTCCCTGCGAGCGGAGGATGAGGGGCGCAGGCCCCGATCGCCCATGAACCTCAAGCGTCTCGTCCGCGGCCCCCTGGTCTGGGTCGCGCTGGCCATCGTCCTCACGGTGGTCGCCCTCAGCATGCTGCGCATGCCCAGCGTCCAGCAGGTCGACACCTCGACCGGCCTCGAGCTCCTCGAGGACGGCAAGGTCGAGCAGGTCCTCATCACGGAGGGGACGCAGCGCGTCGACCTCACGCTGACCGAGGCGTACCAGCCCGACGAGGACACCGACCTCGGCACACAGGTGTACTTCTTCTACGTGACGCCGCAGGGCGAGCAGGTCGTCGAGGCGGTCACCGCCGCCGACCCCGCCGAGGGCTTCACGTCGAAGGTGCCGCAGCCGTCGTGGTGGGGCAGCCTGCTCGGCATCCTCCTGCCGTTCGTCATCATCCTGGGCCTGTTCTGGTTCCTGATGTCGAACATGCAGGGCGGCGGCTCGCGCGTCATGAGCTTCGGCAAGTCGCGCGCGAAGCTGGTGAGCAAGGAGTCGCCGAAGGTGACGTTCGCGGACGTCGCGGGCGTCGACGAGGCGGTCGAGGAGCTCCAGGAGATCAAGGAGTTCCTCGCGGAGCCGGCCAAGTTCCAGGCCGTCGGCGCGAAGATCCCCAAGGGCGTGCTGCTGTACGGCCCGCCCGGGACCGGCAAGACCCTGCTCGCGCGCGCCGTCGCGGGCGAGGCGGGCGTGCCGTTCTACTCGATCTCCGGGTCGGACTTCGTCGAGATGTTCGTGGGCGTCGGCGCGAGCCGCGTGCGCGACCTGTTCCAGCAGGCCAAGGAGAACTCGCCGGCGATCATCTTCGTCGACGAGATCGACGCGGTCGGCCGCCACCGCGGCGCCGGCCTGGGCGGCGGGCACGACGAGCGCGAGCAGACGCTCAACCAGATGCTCGTCGAGATGGACGGGTTCGACGTCAAGACGAACGTCATCCTCATCGCGGCCACCAACCGGCCCGACATCCTCGACCCCGCGCTGCTGCGCCCGGGCCGCTTCGACCGCCAGGTCGCGGTCGAGCCGCCGGACCTCAAGGGCCGCGAGCACATCCTCAAGGTCCACGCGCAGGGCAAGCCGATGGCGCCGGGCGTCGACCTCGCGGTCGTCGCGCGCCGCACGCCCGGCTTCAGCGGCGCCGACCTGGCGAACGTGCTGAACGAGGCCGCGCTGCTGACGGCCCGCCGCAGCGCGCAGGTGATCGACGACGCCGCGCTCGACGAGGCGATCGACCGCGTCATCGCCGGCCCGCAGAAGCGGACCCGCGTGATGAACGTCAAGGAGCTCAAGATCACCGCGTACCACGAGGGCGGCCACGCCCTGGTCGCGGCGGCGATGCGCTACACCGACCCGGTGACGAAGGTGACGATCCTGCCGCGCGGGCGCGCCCTCGGCTACACGATGGTCATGCCGATGGAGGACAAGTACTCCACGACGCGCAACGAGCTGCTCGACCAGCTCGCGTACGCCATGGGCGGCCGCGTCGCGGAGGAGCTCGTGTTCCACGACCCGACCACGGGCGCGAGCAACGACATCGAGAAGGCCACCTCGACGGCCCGCAAGATGGTCACGCAGTACGGCATGAGCGCCCGGATCGGCTCGATCAAGCTCGGCCAGGAGTCGAGCGAGATGTTCCTCGGCCGCGACGTCGGCCACCAGCGCGACTACTCGGAGGACGTGGCGGCCGCCATCGACCTCGAGGTGCGGGCGCTCATCGAGCGGGCGCACGACGAGGCGCGCGACGTGCTCGTCGAGTACCGCGACGTGCTCGACCACCTCGTGCTGGAGCTCCTCGAGAAGGAGACCCTGAACGGCGACCAGCTGGCCGAGATCTTCCGGCCGATCACCAAGCGCCCGCCGCGCGACGTGTGGATCTCGGGCGACGACCGCTCGGTCAGCGACCGCGGGCCCGTCATGACGCCGGCCGAGAAGGCCGCGCAGAACGGCCACCCCGTGGTGCCGCAGGACGAGGCGGCCGCCGCGAACGAGGAGCGCCCCGCGACCGCGGTCGTCGAGGTGCCGCCGGGCCAGACGCCCGACGCGAGCGGGCAGCACTGACGTGACGGACGAGCTGCAGGTCGACGGGGCGGAGGCGGACGTGGCGCAGCGGGACCCGGACGCGGTGGTCGTGCCGATCGGCGACACCGGCCGTGGTGCGGGTCGCGCCGTCGGTCCGTTCGACGAGGAGCGCGCCACGCGCGCGGTCCGCGAGCTGCTGCTGGCGGTCGGCGAGGACCCGGACCGCGAGGGCCTGCGCGAGACGCCCGGACGCGTGGCCCGCGCCTACCGGGAGATCTTCGCCGGCCTGTACCAGGAGCCGCGCGACGTCCTCACGACGACCTTCGACCTCGGGCACGAGGAGATGGTCCTCGTGCGCGACATCGAGGTGTACTCGACGTGCGAGCACCACCTGGTGCCCTTCCACGGCGTCGCGCACGTCGGCTACATCCCGGGCGAGGACGGCCGCATCACGGGGCTGTCGAAGCTCGCGCGCCTCGTCGACGTGTACGCCCGCCGCCCGCAGGTGCAGGAGCGCCTGACGTCGCAGGTCGCCGACGCGCTCGTCGAGGTGCTGCAGCCGCGCGGCGTGCTCGTGGTCGTCGAGTGCGAGCACCTGTGCATGTCGATGCGCGGCGTGCGCAAGCCCGGCTCGCGCACCGTGACGTCGGCGGTCCGCGGGCAGATGCGCGACGTCGCCACGCGCGCCGAGGCGATGAGCCTCGTCGCCGGGCGCTGAGCGCGGCGGCGTGCCCGTGCCCGCGGACGAGCGGCTGACGGCGCTGCCGGCGGCCCTGCGCGCCCCCGGGCGCACGCTCGTCATGGGCGTCGTCAACGTCACGCCCGACTCGTTCTCCGACGGCGGTCGCTGGTTCGACGCCGACGCGGCCGTCGCGCACGGGCTCGAGCTCGCCGCGCAGGGCGCGGACCTGCTCGACGTCGGCGGCGAGTCGACCCGCCCGGGCGCGGCCCGGGTGCCGGTCGACGAGGAGCTCGCGCGCGTGCTGCCCGTGGTCCGCCGGCTCGTCGCCGGGGGAGCGGCCGTCAGCGTCGACACGACGCGCGCGTCGGTCGCGGAGGCCGCCGTCGACGCGGGCGCGGTGCTGGTCAACGACGTGTCGGGCGGCATGGCCGACCCGGGCATGGCGGCCGTCGTCGCCCGGACGGGCGCCGCGTACGTGGCGATGCACTGGCGCGGGCACGCGGACGTCATGGACGCGCACGACCGGTATGACGACGTGGTCGCCGACGTGCGGCGCGAGCTGGCCGACCGCGTCGCGGCGCTGCGCGACGCGGGCGTGCGCGACGACCAGGTCGTGCTCGACCCGGGCCTCGGCTTCGCCAAGACCGGCGCGAGCAACTGGCCGCTGCTCGCGCACCTGCCGGAGCTCGTGGCGGACGGGTTCCCCGTGCTGGTCGGCGCGAGCCGCAAGCGCTTCCTCGGGCACCTGCTCGCCGGCGCCGACGGGCAGCCCGTGCCGCCGGCCGCGCGCGACCACGCCACGGCGGCCGTGACGGCCCTCGCGGCGGCGGCCGGCGTGTGGGCGGTGCGCGTGCACGAGGTCGCCGCGTCGGCGGACGCCGTGCGCGTCGCCGCCGCCTGGCGGGCCGCGGCGGCCCCGACGGCGGGCGTCGGCACGGCGGCCACGACCACGAAGGCCGGGCGCGCGACGGTGCGCGTCGGGCATGCTGCGGGCAGGACGCCCGGACCGGAGGGAGTGCGGTGAGCGCGCAGGACGACGTGCAGGACGGCGGCGGGCGACGGCTGGACCAGATCCGGCTCGAGGGCATCCGCGCGACGGGGTACCACGGGGTGTTCGCGCACGAGCGCCGCGAGGGGCAGACGTTCGTCGCGGACGTCGTCGTGCACCTCGACACGCGACGCGCGGCCGCGAGCGACGACCTCGCGCACACCGTGAACTACGGGACGCTCGCCGAGCACGTCGCGGCGGTGCTCGCCGGCGACCCGGCGGACCTCGTCGAGACCGTGGCCGAGCGCATCGCGGCGACCGTGCTCGCGCAGCCGCACGTGCACGCCGTCGACGTGGCGGTGCACAAGCCGCAGGCGCCGATCACCGTGCCGTTCGGCGACGTCGTCGTCTCCATCCGCCGCGGCCGGACCAAGCTGCCCGCCGCCGAGCCGTACCGGCCGGGCACCGGCGACGTCCGGCGCGCCGACACCGGTCCGCGGCCCGCCGTGCCGCACCCGCCGACCGCGCCGCTGCCCGTGACGCCCCCGCCGGGCGTCCAGGTGACCGCCGAGGCGGCGGACCTGCCGCACGACCCGGCCGGGCTGCCGGTGGAGCTGCCGGGCGACCCGCTCGTCGGGTCCGCCGCGGGGCCGGCCGCGGCGACGTCGACCG
>NZ_JBFTEP010000189.1:0-5203 GCF_047229365.1 Cellulomonas pasadenensis
GCCGCGTCGTCCGGCGGCGCGCCCGTGTCCGCCGGTGCGCCGCACGCGGCCACGAACCAGAGGGCCCCGACGACGACGCCGACGGCGCGGGCACGGCGCCGGCGAGCCGTCGTGCGTCCGCGTGCGCCGTCCATGGCCATCCTCCTGCCGTCCCTGAGGAAGATCACCCGGCTGCGGCCGTGATACGCGACGACGCGTACCGCGCCGCCAACGCGGTCGTCCTGACGCCACCGCCGCGCACGGGTACGGGTGTGATCCCGTGCGGACCCGTCGCCCGATGTCGTCCGACGGCCCGCGCGTGGGCGAGCATGGTCGGGTCGGCGGCCGCGGTCGGGCGCCGGCCGGCCGGGGCGGCGAGCCCCGCCCGCGTGCACGCCGAGGCCGATCCCCACGACCCCGAGGACGGAGATGCCGCCCACGCCCCGCGGACCGCGCGTCCGCCTGCTCGCCCTCGCGGTCGCCGCCGTCGTCGTCGCGGTCCTCGCGCTCACGCTGCCGTCGCCGGCGCGTGCGCCCGCGCCGGCGGACGCCCTCGACGGCGGGCAGGAGCTCGGCCCCGGCGACGCCCTGCACGCGGCGGGGGACGCGGAGCTCGCGGTGCAGCCGGACGGCGACGTCGTGCTGCGCTCGGGCGGGCGGGTCCGGTGGCACACCGGCACCGCGGGGCACCCCGGGGCGCGGCTCGTGCAGCGGGAGTCGGGGGCGCTCCAGGTGCTCGCGGCGGACGACGACGTGCTGTGGGACACCGGCGTCGACGCCCCGGGTGCGCGCACGGTCCTCACGGCCGACGGGACGGTGCGCACCGTCGACGAGGCCGGCGCGGACGTGTGGGCGAGCACCACCGACGGCCCGGCGCTGCGCGCGCAGCCGGCGGACCGCGTCCCGAGCGGCGGCCTGCTGCTGCCCGGCGAGCACGTCGTCAGCGGCGACGGGCGCGTGCGGCTCGGCGTCGGCGAGGACGACACGTTCACGCTGCGGCAGGGCGACGACCTGCTGTGGGCGGCGCCGGCCGCACCGCCGGGCGTCCACGCGACGGTCACGGCCGACGGCGACGTGCGGCTCGTCGGCCCCGACGGCACGGTGGCGTGGTCGACGGGGACGGCGGCGCCGGGCGCTCGGCTCGTCGTCAAGGACCACGGGCGCGCGTACCTCGTCGGCCCCGACGGCCGCGCGGTGTGGTCGACGCCCGCGCCGCCCGGCGAGCGCGCGCCGACCGTCGTCGGGCTGCCGATGCCGGACCCGCTGCCGCGCCCGGACGACGCGGACGCGGCCCGCCCCCAGGACGCCGGCACCGGCGAGCCCGCGTGGACCACGGTGCTCGCGGACGCGCCGCCGTACGTCGACCCGTCCTCGGCCGCCGCGCGGGCCGCCCGCACCGCCCGCGCGGAGGGGCGCGACGAGGACGCCGACCTGCTCGACAAGGCGGCCGCGCACGTCTCCGCGCGCTGGCTCGGCCCGACCGACACGGCGGCGGACGTCCGCGCCTGGGTCGACGCCGCCCGCGGCGCGGGCCGCACGCCCGTGCTCGTCACGTACGCGATCCCGGACCGGGACTGCGGCAGCCACTCCGCCGGCGGGCTCGCGACGCACGAGGAGTACGCGGCGTGGGCGGGCGACGTCGCGGCAGGGCTGGCCGGCGCGCGCGCCGTCGTCGTCGTGGAGCCGGACGCCCTGCTGCACCTCGAGCGGTGCGGCGACCGCGACGCGCGCCTCGACGTCCTGCGGCACTCCGTCGACGCGTACGTGGCCGCCGGCGCCGAGGTGTATCTGGACGCGGCGAGCAGCAACAGCTTCGGCTGGAGCGCCGACGCGCTGCGCGACATGGCGCTGCGGCTGCGCGCCGCGGGCGTCGACCGGGCCGCCGGGTTCGCCGTCAACACCGCGAACTTCCAGCGCAGCGAGCACGAGGTCGCCTACGGGCGGTACCTGTCGGCGCTGCTGGGCGGTGCGGCGTTCGTGGTCGACACGTCGCGCAACGGCAACGGGCCGCTCGCGGGCGAGGAGGGCACCGAGTGGTGCAACCCGCCCGGGCGCGCCCTCGGCGCGCGTCCCGGCGCGACGGGCACCGGTCCGCACGTCGCCGACCTCTGGGTGAAGACCGTGGGGCTCTCCGACGGCACGTGCCGCGGCGGCCCGCCGGCGGGGCGGTTCTGGGAGGACTACACGCTCGGTCTCGCCGCGCGCGCGGACTGGTGAGCGTCACCCGGCTGCCGCGCCCCGTTTGACGGCGGTGGTGCGCCGTCGGACGCTGGGAGGCCGGTGGCCGCGCCCGCGGACCCGCCCGCACCGCCGCTGGAGAGCCCGTGACGTCGACGCACCCGCCCGCCGCCGGTGACGGGTCCGTCGCCGCGGACGCGCCCGTCGCGCGCCACGGCTCCCCGCCCGACGGGTCACCCGGCCGGGTGCCGGTGGCCGTGCGAGGTGCGCTCGCCGTCGGCGCGGTGGCCCTGCTGCTCGCCGGGCTGCTCGGCGCGCTGCGGGCCGGCGACTCGGCTGCCGCGGTCGCGACGTCCGTCTCCGTGGCGGTCGAGCTGCTCGCCGCGGGCCTCGTCGTGGCGCGGGCGGCGCGCGTGCGCGCCGAGCGGCGCGCGTGGGTGCTCATGGCGGGCGCGCTCGTGCTGCACCCGGTGAGCGAGTTCGCGGCGACGCTCGCGCCCGTGCGGGCCGACGAGCCGGCGGTCACGGCCGCCGCGGTCGTGCTGCCCGTCGTCTACTACGGGCTCGCCGTGGCGAGCGTCGTCGCGATCGTGTCGCACCGGCTCGTCGTGCGCGCGCCCGTGGTGTGGCTCGACACCGCCATCGCCGCGTGCGGGCTGTTCGCGGTCGGGGCCGTCCTCGTCGTGCCCGGCCCGGACGGGGGCGGCACGCCGTGGCTCACGCTCGTGCACCTGGTCGGTCCGCTGCTCATGCTGTCCGCGCTCGTGGGCGGGCTCGTGGCGATCGCGGCGCGCCCGTCGCCCGCGTGGTGGACGCTCGCCGCCGGGTTCGCGCTGCTGTCCGCGTCGTCGACGCTCGCCACGGCGCGGGCCGGGTGGAGCGTGGTGGGCGTCGCCGACCCCGCCGACCTCGGCACGAGCGCCGGCCTGCTCGTCGTCGCGGCGGGCGCGTGGATGTCCCGGCCGCTGCCGCCCGACGCGACGCGGCCCCTGCCGAGCCTCGGCATGCCGCTGTCGTTCCTCGTCGCCGCGCTCGCCGTGCTCGCGCTGGACCTCGTCGAGCCCGTCCCGCCGCTCGCGCAGGCGGCGGCGACCGCCACGCTGGCGGCCGGCACCGGGCGCCTCGTCATCGCGGTCCGCGGGGCGCAGCGCGTCGGCCGCAAGGAGCGTGCGCTGAACCGCTCGCTCGTCGAGGCGCACGAGCACGCGGTCGCCGCGACCAACGCCAAGAGCGCGTTCCTCGCCAACATGAGCCACGAGATCCGCACGCCCATGAACGCCGTCATCGGGATGACCGGGCTGCTGCTCGAGACCGAGCTCGACGCCGAGCAGCGCGAGTACGCGCGGACCGTGCAGCTCAGCGGCAACCTGCTGCTCGACCTCATCAACAACGTCCTCGACTTCTCGAGGATGGAGTCGGGCAGCCTCGAGCTCGAGGACCACGCGTTCGACCTCACGGCGGCCGTGGACGACTCCGTGAGCCTGCTCGCGCACGCCGCCGACGCGTCCGGCGTCGCGCTCGTCGTCGACGTCGACCCCGCGTGCCCCGCGTGGGTGCACGGCGACGACACCCGGCTGCGGCAGGTGCTCGTCAACCTCGTCGGGAACGCCGTGAAGTTCACGCACGACGGCGACGTCGTCGTGCGCGTGGCCCCGGATCCCGCGGCGCCCGGGGCGCTGCGGTTCGCGGTCGCCGACGACGGCATCGGCATCCCGCCGGACCGGCTCGACCGGCTGTTCCGGCAGTTCAGCCAGGTCGACGCGTCCACCACGCGCCGGTACGGCGGCACCGGCCTGGGGCTCGCGATCAGCCGCGCGATCGTCGAGCTCATGGGCGGCGACCTCACTGTCGAGTCGCAGGTGGGCCGCGGGTCGACGTTCGCGTTCACCGTCGTGCTGCCCGAGGTGCCCGCACCGGCACCCGCGTCGACCACGCCCGCCGTCCTGCGCGGCCGCACCGCCGTCGTCGTCGAGGACAACGCGACCAACCGGCGGATCCTCGTGCAGCAGCTCGACCGGTGGGGGCTGACGTGCCGCGCGTACGCGTCGGCGGAGGAGCTGCTCGACGCGCTGCCGCACGTCCCGCGTCCCGACCTCGCCGTGCTCGACATGAAGCTGCCCGGTCTCAGCGGCGCGCGGGCGGCCGCGCGGCTGCGCGCGCAGCCACGGTGGTCCGGCGTCCCCCTCGTGCTGCTCAGCAGCCTCGGCGACGTCCTCACGACCGACGAGCGCGCGCCCTTCGCGGCGATGCTGACCAAGCCCGTGCGCGCCGCCGACCTGCGGCGCGTCGTCACGGACGTCGTCGCCGGCCGGCGGTCCGAGCCGCGCCCCGCGACCCCGCGCCCCGCCGGCGCGTCGCTGCGCGTGCTCGTCGTCGAGGACAACGCCGTGAACCGCACGATGGCGAAGCGCATGCTCGCCCGCATGGGCCACGACGTCGCGACGGCCGACGACGGCGCGCAGGCCGTCGCGCGCACCGCCGACGAGCGGTTCGACGCCGTCCTCATGGACATCCACATGCCCGTGCTCGACGGGCTCGAGGCGACGCGCGCGATCCGCGCCCGCGGCGCCGGCGCCCACCAGCCCGTCGTCGTGGCGCTCACCGCGAGCGCCACCGCGCAGGACCAGCGCGCCGCCGCGCAGGCCGGCATGGACGACTTCCTCACCAAGCCGTTCCGCAGCGACGACCTCGCGCGCGTGCTCGCGCGGATCACGCCGCGCGCGTGGGCGCCGGAGGAGCGGGAGGACGAGGACGCGTCGAGCCCGGTCGACGCGGAGGCCGACGGGGCGCCCGTCGTCGACCTCCGCCTGCTCGCGATGGCGCGGGAGGCGGACGCCGGGTCGGACGAGCGGCTGCTCGACGGGTTCGTCGCCGAGTGCGCCGCCGGCACGGCCGCGCTCGCGGACGCCGCGCGGGAGGGCGACGCGTCGCGTGCGGCAACGGTCGCGCACCGGTGGGTCGGCGGGTGCGCGGCGCTCGGCGCGCTCCCGCTCGCGCACCTGCTGCGGTCTAGTATAAAAAAAAACGAACCCACGAAACACATAAA
>NZ_JBFTEP010000190.1:0-5152 GCF_047229365.1 Cellulomonas pasadenensis
GTCGACGGCACGGGCACGACCACGACGGGCGGTGCGCCGCGGCCCGCACGCGTGGCCCCGCCCCCGCCCGTCCCCGGGCCGAGCACCCCCGCGACGTGCCGGCCGGCGGACACCATGGCGGCGGCGAGCGGACGGTCGAGGTCCGCCCGCCCGCCGTCCTTCCACGCGCCGACCGCCGCCCGGACCGCACCGGCGTAGGCCGCGACCGCCCACACCGGCACGAGCGTGCGGTCGACGAGGTCGAGCCGCGGCGCGTCGCGCTCGCACCGCCGCGGCACGCCCGTCAGCAGCGCGGTGCACGACGGGCACCAGGCGACGTCCTCGCGTCCGCAGCCGCCGCACGCGACCGGCACCACGAGCCGGAGCAGGTCGGCGAGGCCGCCGCGGAGCACCCGCGTGGCTCTGGCGACGGGACCGGCGGCGGGACCGGCGGCGGCACCGCCGTCACGTCCGGCGGCGGGGCGACGGTCGACGTGTGCCCGGGTCATCGCCCCAGCGTCGCGGCGTCCCGCACCGGCCGTCCGGGCCCCGGCCGCCCGCGGGGGACGCGCCCCGCGCGCGCCGGGGCTGTGGTCGGCCCGACGCAGGGACGGGACCGGACGCGGCCCGGGACGACCGCGGTCAGCCCGGGAACGCCGCCCCGGTGGCACCCGTGGCGCCCGGCACGCTCACCCACGTCCGCCCGTCGTAGCGCAGCAGGTCGCCCTCGGCCGTCACGACGTGCAGCGTGCGCTCGCCGCGCCCGGCCGCGAGCGCGACCGCACCGGCGACGACGGGCAGCGGGGTGCTGCGACCCGACACCGGGACGAGGTGCGGCACCGTCCCCGCCTCGTCCTCGGCGAGCACGGCCAGCGTGACCTCGTCGACCCAGACGACCGACGCCGTGGGCGTCAGCCGCGCGCCCTGGCGGATCGGCGTGCCGAGCCGGCGCGGGGCGTCCGCCTCGTCGCGCACCACGCCGGCGACGTCCAGGATCACGCCGTCCGGTCCGGACGACACGACGGCGATGCGGGTGCCGTCGCGCGAGACCCGCAGCGCCTGCACGGTCCGGCCCGCGAGCCACTCCCCCGTCACGTCGACCGGGGCGCCGCCCGGCCGCACCGCGACGAGCGGCGCCGCGGTGGCGCTGCGCGCCGTCCACACCCAGCCGTGCCGGTCGACCGACGGCGCGGCGAACGCCGTGCCCGACGCGAGGACCTCCCGCGGCTCGCCCGCGCGCGGCACCGTGACCAGCGTGCCGGGGTCCGCGAGGGCGACGCGCAGGTCGCCCGCACCGCGCGCGAGCCCGGCCGGCGCCGCGCCCTCGACCGGCGCGACGTCCTCCACCGGCGCGGGCTCCGCGGCCCCGGGCGTGACGACGCGCCCCTGCGCGAGGACCTCGAGCTCGCCCCCGGGCACCAGCGGCACGTCGGCCGCGCCGCCGTCGAGCACGACGCCGCCGGCCCGGACCCGCACGGACGCGATGCCGAGCGGGCGCAGGGACTCCTCCAGCTGCGCGAGCAGCAGGCCGCGGTCGGCGTCCTGGACGGCACCGGCCGGCTGCAGCGACACCTCCGCCACCCCGTCGCTGACGAGCACGGCCTCCGGCTTGAGCTCGACGCCCGCGGGCACGGCGGTCTGCACCGAGTCGCGCAGCCACGGCGACGGCCCCGCGAGCAGCGCCTTGACGACGGCCGTCGGCAGGTTGCGGTCGCGCTGCGGGAACCAGCGCACCTCCGGCACGAGCACGTCGGCGCCCGGTGCGAGGAACCACAGCCGTGCCGAGCGGTACTGCTGGTCGAGGTTGGCGGGCGTGATGACGACGCCGTCGGGCGCGTGCGTGATCCGCCAGTCGCCGTCGCCGTCCTGCACGAGCTCGAACCGGGCCGACTCGCGCGACTCCCGTGGCGTCTCCGCGAAGACGCCGCCCGCGTCGAGCTTGCCGACGACGTCGAGCTCGACCGTGACCTGCGCCTCGCCGGTCGCCTCGAACTCGACCGAGCGCGCCACCGTGGCACCCGCCGTCGGGTCCCACTCGGCGCGCGCGTCGCCCGCGAGGTACTCCCGCGCCACCGCGAAGTCGCCCGTGACCTCCGCCGCGCCCGCGAGGAGGAAGCCCTCGACGATCTCGGCGGGTCCCGCGTCGGCCTGCGGGCCCTGCGCGAGCACGACGATGCCCTCCTGCTCCCGCACCTCACCGTCCCCCGCGGTGACGGGCCCGGACGTGGGCAGCGCGACGCAGCCCGCGAGCGCGGCCGCGCACGTCGCCGCCAGGAGCGCCGCGGCGCGCGCCCTCAGCCGGGTCACGGTGCACCGCCCGTCGTGGAGCCCGCGCGTCCGGCGTCGGTCACGACGTCCGTGCGCGTCGGGTCGCGCAGGTCCGCGACGACGGCGATCTCGCCGGTCATCGCGGGCAGCTCGGGGAGCGCGGCCGGGTCCGTGCGGGGCAGCGGCGCGACCTCGGTCCGCTCGGGCGCCTCCTCGGGGACGAGCGGCAGCGGGGAGCCGTCCAGGAGGATGCCCGCGCGGCGCGGCAGGGTCAGGCGGAAGCACGCGCCCCGGCCGGGGCGCCCCCACGCCTCGAGCCGGCCGCCGTGCAGGTGGGCGTCCTCGAGCGAGATCGCCAGGCCGAGCCCGGTGCCGCCGGTGGTGCGGGCACGCGCGGGGTCGGCGCGCCAGAAGCGGTCGAACACGTGCGCGGCCTCCTGGGCGGTCATGCCGACGCCGTGGTCGCGCACGGTGACGGCGACGGCGCGGGCGTCGGCGCCGACGGTCACCTCGACGGTGCTGCCGTCGGCGTGCTCGACCGCGTTGACGAGCAGGTTGCGCAGGACGCGCTCGACGCGGCGCGGGTCGACGTCGGCCGTCGCCGGCTCGTCGCCGAGCCGCACGCTGAGGAACGAGCCGCGCCGCTGCGCGAGGGTGGTCGCGTGGTCGACGGCCTGCACCACGACGTCGCGCACGTCCCGCCGCTCGGCGTCGAGCACCGCGGCGCCCGCGTCGAACCGGCTGATCTCCAGCAGGTCGGCGAGCAGGTCCTCGAAGCGGTCGAGCTGCGTCTGCAGGAGCTCGGCCGACCGCTTGACGGCCGGGTCGAAGTCGTCGCGCGACGCGTGGATGACCTCGCCCGCCATGCGGATCGTGGTGAGCGGCGTGCGCAGCTCGTGCGAGACGTCGGAGACGAACCGGCGCTGCAGCGTGGACAGCTCCTCCATGCGCCGGATCTGGTCCTGCAGGCCCTCCGCCATCTCGTTGAACGAGCGCGCGAGGCGCGCCATCTCGTCGTCGCCGCGCACGGTCATCCGCTCGGACAGGTGCCCGTCGGCCAGCCGCTCCGCGACCTGCGCGGCCTGCTGGACGGGGTGCACGGTCCGGCGCGTCACCGACCACGTCATCGCGCCGAGGAGCAGGACGAGCGCCGCGGCCGCCAGCGCCAGCGTGCTCAGCAGGAAGTCGAGCCGCTGCTGCTCCGCCTCGAGGCTGTAGAGGAAGAACATCTGGTACGTGCCGACCACGGGCACGGTGACGTCCTGCCCGACGACGATCCCCGGCTGCGGCCGGCCGTCCTCGTCCGGCACCGACACGGACTGCCACTGCTGGCCGCCGCCCGCGGTCGCCTCCTTGAGCTCGCGGCTGACGAGGTCGACGAGGGTGCGGTCCGTGGCGGTGGCCCCCACCTCGACCGTCGACTGCTGCCCGGGCGCGCGCAGGACGAAGACCTCGCGCTCGCCGGAGCCGCCGCCGCGCTGCGCCGCCGTCACGTCCTGCAGCAGCTGCTGCACGTCGGCGCGCGTGGTCGCCGTCGCGGACGCGAAGACGTCCTGCGCCTGCCGCGTGCTGCGGGCGCTCTCGCCGAGCACCTGCTGCAGGCGGGCCTCGAACAGGCCCGAGCTGATGCGGTCGCCCACGTACGCGCCGAGCAGCGCGAGCGCGACGAGCCCGATGCCCAGCGTCGACACGAGCACGCGCACCTGCAGCGAGGACCGCCACCAGCGCGTGACGGCCCGCAGCCGGCGACCCGCCCGGACGCGGCCGAGCCGCCCCCAGGCGCTCACACGGACCACGGCACGCCCCTCACGTCCCCTGCACGCCCGCCTTGTAGCCGACGCCGCGCACGGTCACGACGATCTCCGGGCGCTCGGGGTCCGTCTCGATCTTGGAGCGCAGGCGCTGCACGTGGACGTTGACGAGCCGCGTGTCGGCGGCGTGCCGGTAGCCCCACACCTTCTCGAGCAGGACCTCGCGCGTGAAGACCTGCCACGGCTTGCGCGCGAGCGCCACGAGCAGGTCGAACTCGAGCGGCGTCAGCGAGATCGGCCGGCCGGCGCGCTCCACGCGGTGCCCGGGCACGTCGATCGACAGGTCGCCGATCGACAGGTGCTCGGGCGCCGGCTCGTCGCTGCGCCGCAGCCGCGCACGGACGCGGGCGACCAGCTCCTTCGGCTTGAACGGCTTGCTGATGTAGTCGTCCGCGCCCGACTCCAGGCCGAGGACGACGTCGACCGTGTCGCTCTTCGCGGTGAGCATGACGATCGGCACGCCGGACTCGGCGCGGATGAGGCGGCACACCTCGTTGCCGTCACGGCCCGGGAGCATGAGGTCGAGCAGGACGAGGTCGGGCTGGGTCTGCCGGAACACCCCCAGCGCCTCGTCCCCGTCCTCGCAGAACACCGGCTCGAAACCCTCCGAGCGCAGCACGATGCCGATCATCTCCGCCAGGGCGGTGTCGTCGTCGACCACCAGCACGCGTCCCCTCATGCCGGTGATCCTCTCACCGTCGGACGTGCGTCCGGGGGCGCCGCGCACCGCCGTGCGGGTGACGTCCCCGGACCGCGACCCGACCACAGGCCCCGGCCGGCGCCGTCCGGCCACGCACGCCCGTGACCTGGCCGGTCGCCGACCCCGCGCGTGGCACGATGGCCCCGGACCCGCACGCCGCACCGAGGAGCCGTGGAGAGCATGACCGCACCGCAGGACGACGGCACGTCCTCGTCACCGTGGGTCAGCCCGTCGGCGGGACGCCCCGGGACCGCCCCCGAGGGCGCTCCGGGTGCCGCTCCCGGAGCAGGTCCCGACCCCGCCTCCGTGCCCACGCCCGGCCCGGTGCCGCCGCCCGCGCCCCCGTCGCCGGGCGGGTGGGGCGCCCCCGCGTCGCCCCCCGGCTGGGGTGCGC
>NZ_JBFTEP010000191.1:0-5122 GCF_047229365.1 Cellulomonas pasadenensis
CGGCGCCCGAGGCGGCGCCCGCGGCGGCGCACGAGCCGGTGCCCGACGGCGCACGGCCCGCCTCCGGGCCGGCCGGCTTCTGCGACGGCGACGGACCGGTGCCCCTCGTCGTCGAGGGCGACCTGGTCGTCAGGGGCACGTGCTACCTCGGCACGACGACGGTGCTCGGCGACCTCGTCGTCGAGGCGGGCGCCGACGCGCGCATCTCGCCGAGCCGGGTCGCGGGCGATGTCCGCGTGGGCCCCGGCGGCACGGCGTGGCTGTACGCGACGGCCGTGGGCGGTGGGGTGCACCTGGACCGCGCGCGGGAGCTCGGCGTCTCCGGGTCGGTCGGGCGGAGCATCCGCGGCAAGGCCGACTCGGTCGACGTCGCGGACGCCGTCGTGCGCGGCGCGATCAACCTCGCCGCGCCCGAGCGGGCGCGGTACCCCGGCTTCCGGCTGTTCCGCTCGGAGGTCGGGGGCTGGGTCAACGTCCACGGCGGGCAGGTCGAGATCGGCGAGTCGGTGCTGCGGCGCGGGCTCACGCTGTCCTGGGTCCGCGGCGCGGGCGTGTGCGAGGGGCGCGTCGCCGCGGACGTGACGATCCGCCACGCGCGCGGGCCCGTGGAGGTCGGCGGTGTGCCGATGGAGGACCACTGCGGGCTGCACCCGCCGCGCGAGTCGCCCGTCTTCGAGTCCGACCTGCTCGTCCTCGACAACACCGGGGACGTGACGCTGCGGCAGGTCGTCGTGCGTGGCGACCTCGACTGCTCCGGCAACACCGGGCGGCTCCTGCCGGGCGTCCTGCAGGACGGCGAGCGGCGGGGGCAGTGCGCATGAGGGCCGGGACCGCGCCGGCGACCGTGGCTGCCGTCGTCACCGCCCTCCTCACCGCGCTCGTCACCGCGCCGCCCGCCGCGGCCGCGCCGGGCCCCGGAGCGCGCACCTGCGGCGACAGCGTCGAGCGGACGGTGGTCACGGGGGACGTCGAGGTCGTCGGCACGTGCCGCCTGCTGCGCGTCGTGGTGCTGGGCGACGTGCACGTCGCCCCGGGCGCCCGGGCGTACCTCGTGGACAGCCAGGTGGTGGGCGACCTGCACGTCGGCCGCGACGCGCGCGCGACCGCGCAGGGCACGGACGTGCGCGGCGGCGTGCACCTCGACGACGCGCTGCAGCTGCGGACCACCGGCGCGGTCGGCCGCAGCGTGCGGGGCCGCGCCACCGAGGTCGAGATCGCCGGGCGCGTCGCCGGTGCGGTCAACGTCGCGTTCCCGTTCGACGCGGTCCACACGGGTCTGTTCCTGCACGGCGCCACGGTCGGCGGCTGGGTCAACGTGTACGGCGGTCAGAACGTCGTCCTCGCCTCGCGGCTCGGACGCGGGCTCACGCTGTCGTGGTCGCGCCGCACCGCCGTGTGCGAGACGACGGTGCAGGCCGACGTCACGGTCCGCCGCGCCCGCCGCGACGTGCAGCTCGGCGACGTCAGCCGGCTCTCGCCCGAGTGGCTCGGCTGCTCGGTCGAGCGGCTGCCCGTGCGCGGGCAGTACCGCGGTGACCTCGTGCTCGAGGACAACGTCGCGGGCGTCGCCGTGGAGAACACCGACGTCGCGGGTGACCTCGTGTGCCGGCGCAACGACGTCGTCCCGGTGCTGACGTCCGACGTCACGGTCGGTGGCAGCCGCGTCGGGCAGTGCGGATGACCGCGCGGGGCGCGCGTGCCGGCCGGACGAACCCGGAGAGACCATGACCCGGGCACGCCGACCGGTCGGTGCGCGTGAGCACGGCGCCCGTCCCGGTCAGCGCGCGAGCAGCTCCCGCAGCCGCCACGCGTCCCGCACGGCGTTCCCCCCGCCGTCGTTGTTGAAGTACGCGACGACGTCGCGGCCCTGCGTGTCCCACTCCCCGATCCGGTCCGCCCACCACCGCAGGTCGTCGTCGCCGTAGGAGCCGGCGTACAGGTGGTGGTGGTCCGGCCCGTGCAGGCGCACGTGGACGAGCCGGGACGTGGCCCGCAGGACGCACGGGATCCCCGCGCCGGAGACGACGCAGTACGCGGCGCCGTGCCGCGCGAGCAGGTCGAAGACTGCGTCGTGCTGCCACGACGGGTGCCGCAGCTCGACGGCGACCTGCACCCAGCCGGGCAGCGTGCCGAGGAAGTAGCCCAGCCGCGCGTCGTCGCGCTCCATGTCGGGCGGCAGCTGGACGAGCAGCGACCCGCGGCGGCCGCGCAGCTCGTGCCAGCAGCGCGCGATGCGCTCCGACCACACCTCCGGGCCGTACAGCCGGCGCGCGTGCGTCAGGCCGCGCGGCGCCTTCACCGACATCGTGAACCCCTCGGGCAGACGTTCCCGCCAGCTCGCGAACGCCGGCTCGCGCGGCCACCGGTAGAAGCTCGCGTTCAGCTCCACGGTGTCGAACGCCTCGACGTACCGCGCGAGCCGCTGCGCCGCCGGCAGCCCCGGCCGGTACAGCACACCGTCCCAGTGGTCGTACGACCAGCCGGACGTGCCGATGCGGACGGTCATGGCGGCACGCTGCCGGGCCCGGCCGCGTGGTGCACGTCGGCGGGCGGGAGCTGCGGGAGGACGCCGGTGACGCGTGCGGGTGTCGCACCCCGCCGCCGGTCGCTCAGAGCGGGCGGGCGAACCACAGCAGGTCCGGTGTGCCCGACCAGTCGACGGCCGGGCGCACGGGGCGGTAGCCGAGCCGCAGGTAGAGCCCGATCGACGTCGGCGGCACGACGCCCGTGTCGAGCACCGCCGTCGTGCAGCCGTGCGCGCGAGCGGCGTCCGCGGCCGCCGTCATGAGCGCGTGCCCGACGCCCCGACCGCGCAGGTCGGGGGTCACGTACAGGCGCTTGACCTCCGCCCACCCGTGCGGCCACGGCGCCGGGGCGCGGCGCACGGCCACGCAGCCGACCGCCGCGCCGCCGACCCGCGCGACGAGCGTGGCGAGCACACCCTCGCCGGCGTGGGCGTCGGCGCGCGCGAGCGCGGCGTCGTCCGGGTCCGCGTGGTCCCCCGGCGTGCGGGCGGCCAGCTCGACGACCATCGCGCGGCGCAGCGCCACCGCCTCGGGGTCCTCCCACGCGACGGGCGCGATCGTGACGTCGGCGGGCGGCGCGGGCGCCACGGCGGGTGCGGCCCGGAGCTCCTTGGCGAAGCAGCGCGAGTCCGGTGCGTCCGCGTACTCGCCCCACCGCGGGACGGGCCGGTAGCCGGCGGCCAGGTAGAGGCCGATCGCCTCGGGCTGCAGCACGCCGGTCTCCAGGACGAGCCGGCGCAGGCCGCGCACGCGGGCGGCGTCCTCGAGCTGCGTCAGGACGCGGCGGGACAGCCCGCGCCCGCGCCAGGCCGGACGCACGTACATGCGCTTGAGCTCGCCCGTGCCGGGGCCCAGCTCCGGCGCGTCCCGCAGCGCGCCGCTCGCGACGGGCTCGCCGTCGGCGCGCAGCACGAGCATCACGGCGATCGTCTCGCCGGTCATGTCGTGGCCGATGTCGTCCTCGCCGTACCGCTCGCGCAGCTCGGCCTGCTGCGCGTCGCGCAGGCGCCGCGCGTCGGGGTCGTCCCACGGGACGGCCGTCACCACGACGTCGGCCGACGTCATGGCGTCAGCCGACGAGCGCGCGCAGCACCGACGTGAAGAACCGCAGGCCGTCGGTGCCGCTGCGCGGGCCCTGCGCGCCGTCGGGGCCGAAGCCCGGCTCGACGGCGTGCTCCGGGTGCGGCATGAGGCCGACGACGTTGCCCGCGGCGTTGGTGATGCCGGCGATGTCGCGGCGCGAGCCGTTGGGGTTGCCGCCCTGGTAGCGGAACACGACCCGGCCCTCGCCCTCGAGCTCGTCGAGGGTGCGCTCGTCCGCGACGTACTGGCCGTCCTGGTTCTTCAGCGGGATCGTGATGTCCTCGCCGCGCTCGAACTCGCGCGTCCACGCCGTGTCGCTGTTCTCGACCGTGAGCACCTGCTCGCGGCACAGGAAGTGGAGGCTCTCGTTCTTGATCATCGAGCCGGGCAGCAGGTGCGCCTCGGTGAGGACCTGGAACCCGTTGCAGATGCCGAGCACGGGCAGGCCCTTGCCGGCGGCCTCGACGACCTCACCCATGACCGGAGCGAACCGGCTGATCGCGCCGGCGCGCAGGTAGTCGCCGTACGAGAACCCGCCGGGCAGCACGACCGCGTCGACGTCCTTGAGGTCCGCGTCCGCGTGCCACAGCGCGACGGGCTCGCCGCCGGCCAGGCGCACGGCGCGGGCCGCGTCGCGGTCGTCGAGCGTGCCGGGGAACGTGACGACGCCGATGCGGCTCATCAGGCCAGACCCTGGCTCGCCACCGTCGCGGCGGCGTCGGCCTCGATGTCGGCGACGCGCACGACGTCCTCGATCACCGGGTTGGACAGGACCTGCTCGGCGGCGGCCGCGGCGGCCTCGAGCACCTCGGGCGTCACCGGCCCGTCGACCTCGAGCTCGAACCGCTTGCCCTGCCGGACGGACGTGAACTGCCCGAAGCCGAGGCGCGGCAGCGCGCCGGCCACGGCCTTGCCCTGCGGGTCGAGGATCTCCGGCTTCGGCATCACGTCGACGACGACTCGTCCCACGGGTGTGCTCCCAGGTTCACGGCAACGGGGGTCGGACCGATCCTACGGCCCTGCGCGGGGCGACCGGGGCGGCGTCCGCGGACGCACGTCCCGGCGCGGCAGCCACGGCGCGGGAGCCACGGCACGGCCGCCACGTCAGGGCGACGGCGCGGGCCGACCCTCCGGTCCCTCGACCGGGTCCACCGGCACGAGCCCCGGGCGCGGCAGGTCCACCGCGGGCGGGAGCCCGTCCGCGAGCGCCCGCACGACGTCGACCGCCGCGAGCCCCGGCCGGCCGGCGACCCAGCGCCCCGTGCCCACGACGACGGGCGCGGCCGCCAGCGCGACCGTCAGCAGCAGCGTCCCCCACTGGCCGTGCACGTCGCCGCCGAGCAGGAGGGCCACGACGCCCAGGACGGCCGCGACCGCCGCGACCGGGCCGGCGAGCAGGAGGCCGGGGGTCGCCTCGACGACCCGTCGACCCGGCTGCGGGGGCGGGTCGGCCAGCCACCGGCGGCGACGCCGCGCGAGGGACGCGACGGCGGCGCCCACGGCCAGGGCGGCGG
>NZ_JBFTEP010000192.1:0-4972 GCF_047229365.1 Cellulomonas pasadenensis
TGGCGGCGGCGCTGCCCCCGACGCCGGACCGGGAGCCCGACGCCGCCCCGGTCCCCGTCCGGGTGCTCGCGGCGACCGACGACCCGGTCCGCGCGCGGGCCCTCCAGCTGCTGACGGCGGCCGCTGCCGACGCGGGCCTCGAGGTCGTGCCGGCGGACGTCGACGACCCGGTGCACGGCCTGCGCACCGAGGGGGCGGCGTGGGACGCGGCCCTCGTGCCGGTGGTCCAGGGCGACCTGCCGGTCGCGTCGTGGGTCGCGCGCTGGCGGGGTGACGGCCCGGCGAACGTCAGCGGGCACGCCGACCCCGCGCTCGACGCGGTGCTCGACACGCTCGCCGGCACGGTGGACGCGGCCGCCGTCCCGGGGCTGCTCACGCAGACGTCGGGCGACCTCGTCGCGGCCGGCGCGGTGCTGCCGCTCGTGCGCACGCCCGCCCTGACGCTGACCGCCGAGCGGGACGCCGAGGACGACGCGGGGCTGCCGGTCGTCACGGGCGTCGAGGTGCTCGCGCCGGCGCGCGCGGACCTCACCTCCTGGTGGGACTGGGCGCGCGCGGACGACTGAGCGCGGGGGAGGGCACGCGGGCAGGAGAGGAGGGCAGCACCGGGGAGCGCCGGGGCGCGCACCGAGGAGACGGGCGTCACCGTCGCCGGTCTGGGGTGCTCCGGTAAGATGGGTGCGCGCCGCCGTCGGCGCATCCCCCTCTTCCTCGGTGAGATGAGTCCCCGCATGCCCGCAACCGACCAGGCCGCCGCCGTGCGTCACGACCTGCGCAACGTCGCGATCGTCGCGCACGTCGACCACGGCAAGACCACCCTCGTCGACGCGATGCTCCACCAGTCGGGCGCGTTCGGCGCGCACGACCACGTCGACGAGCGCGCCATGGACTCGGGCGACCTCGAGCGCGAGAAGGGCATCACGATCCTCGCGAAGAACACCGCCGTCCGGTACGCCGGCCCGGCGGCGGCCGCGGCGGGCCAGCCCGGCGGCGTGACGATCAACGTCATCGACACCCCGGGCCACGCCGACTTCGGCGGCGAGGTCGAGCGCGGCCTGTCGATGGTCGACGGCGTCGTCCTCCTCGTCGACGCGTCGGAGGGTCCGCTCCCGCAGACGCGCTTCGTGCTGCGCAAGGCCCTCGCCGCGAAGCTGCCGGTCATCCTCGTCGTGAACAAGGTGGACCGCCCCGACGCGCGCATCGACGAGGTCGTCCACGAGGCGACGGACCTGCTGCTCGGTCTCGCGTCCGACCTGCACGAGGAGGTCCCGGACCTCGACCTCGACGCGATCCTCGACGTGCCGGTCGTCTACGCGGCCGCGAAGGTCGGCAAGGCGTCGATCGAGCAGCCCGCCGACGGCGGCCTGCCCGACAGCCCGGACCTCGAGCCGCTGTTCGCGACGATCCTCGAGAAGATCCCGGCGCCGTCGTACGACCCGTCCGCGCCGCTGCAGGCGCACGTGACCAACCTCGACGCGTCGCCGTTCCTCGGTCGCCTCGCGCTGCTCCGCATCCACAACGGCACCCTGCGCAAGGGCCAGACGGTCGCGTGGGCGCGGCACGACGGCACGCTGCAGAACGTGCGCATCACGGAGCTGCTCGAGACCAAGGCGCTCGACCGCGTCCCCACCGACGCGGCGGGTCCCGGCGACATCGTCGCCGTCGCCGGCATCGAGGACATCACGATCGGCGAGACGCTCACGGACCCGGACGACCCGCGGCCGCTGCCCCTCATCACGGTCGACGACCCGGCGATCTCGATGACGATCGGCATCAACACGAGCCCGCTCGCCGGCAAGGGCGGCAAGGGCCACAAGGTCACGGCGCGCCAGGTCAAGGACCGCCTCGACCGCGAGCTCATCGGCAACGTGTCACTGCGCGTGCTGCCCACCGAGCGTCCCGACGCGTGGGAGGTGCAGGGCCGCGGCGAGCTCGCCCTGGCGATCCTCGTCGAGCAGATGCGCCGCGAGGGCTTCGAGCTCACGGTCGGCAAGCCGCAGGTCGTCACGAAGAAGGTCGACGGCCAGGTGCTCGAGCCGACGGAGCGCATGACCATCGACGTCCCCGAGGAGTACCTCGGCGCCGTGACGCAGCTGCTCGCGCAGCGCAAGGGGCGCATGGAGACGATGAGCAACCACGGCACCGGCTGGGTGCGCATGGAGTTCGTCGTGCCCGCGCGCGGCCTCATCGGCTTCCGCACGCGCTTCCTCACCGACACGCGCGGCACCGGCATCGCGTCGTCGATCGCCGAGGGCTTCGAGCCGTGGGCGGGCCCGATCGAGACCCGCCTCAACGGCTCCCTCGTCGCGGACCGCGCGGGCGTCGCGACGCCGTTCGCCATGCTCAACCTCCAGGAGCGCGGCACGTTCTTCGTCGACCCGACCTCCGAGGTGTACGAGGGCATGGTCGTCGGCGAGAACGCGCGCAACGAGGACATGGACGTGAACATCACCAAGGAGAAGAAGCTCAACAACATCCGCTCGTCCACGGCGGAGTCGTTCGAGAACCTGGTGCCGCCGCGCAAGCTCACGCTGGAGGAGTCCCTCGAGTTCGCGCGCGAGGACGAGTGCGTCGAGGTCACCCCCGAGGTCGTGCGCATCCGCAAGGTCGTGCTCGACCAGACCGAGCGGGCCCGGCAGACCGCGCGCAACAAGCGCGCGTGACGACCGCGCCCACCGGCGGCCTGCTCGCCGTCCACGCGCACCCCGACGACGAGTCGCTGGCGACCGGCGCGCTGCTCGCGACGTGGGCGGCGGCCGGCCGGCCGGTCACCGTCGTGACGGCGACGCGCGGCGAGCGCGGCGAGGTCATCGGCCGCCGGTGGGCCCACCTCGAGGGCGACGGTCCGGCGCTCGCCGAGCACCGCGTCGGCGAGCTCGCCGGCGCCCTCGCCGCCCTCGGCGTGACCGACCACGGGTTCCTCGACGAGGTCGCCGGCCACGGCACGCGGTACGAGGACTCCGGCATGGCGTGGGTCGGCGCGACGCGTGCCGGTGCGCTCGAGGACGTCCCGCCGGCGGCGTTCGTCGTCGCGTCCCTCGAGGACGCCGCCGACGCGCTCGCGCGCGTGCTGCGCAGCCGCCGGCCGGACGTCGTCGTCACGTACGAGCCGGGCGGCGGCTACGGCCACCCCGACCACGTGCGCGCGCACGAGGTGACGCAGCTGGCGCTCGAGCTGGCGGCGCGCGAGGCGGACGACGTCGGGCCGGCGCACGCCGTGCCGGTCGCGCTGTGGGCGGCGCAGGGTCGCACCACGCTGCGGCGGGCGCACGTCGCGCTGGCCGGTGACGCCGTGCTCGCCGCGCTCGGCCCCACCGTCGAGACGCTCGAGCTCCCCGACCCGGCCGCCGAGCCGGCGTCCGTCGCCGTGCTGGACGACGAGCTCGACGTCGTGGTCGACGTGGCGCCCGTGCGCGACCGCCTGCTCGCGGCGCTGCGCGCGCACGCCACCCAGGTGCAGGCCGTCCGCGCCGTCGACGGCGACCCCGCGCTGCTCGCGTGCTACGCGCTGAGCAACCGCGTCCTCGCGCCGGTGCTGCCCGTCGAGGCGTACCGGTACGCGCCGGGCAGCCTGCGCGCCGAGCAGGCCCTCCTCGCGTGGCCGGCCGGTGTGCGGCCGGTAGCGTGACGCCCGTGCAGCCGCTCTCGACCGCGCTCCTCGGCCGCGGTGCCGCCACGTTCGTGCTCGGCCTGGTCGTCGGCGTGCTCGGCACCCTGATGCACCGCGCCGTGCGCCCGTGGGGCCTGCTGCTGTGCGTGCTGCTCGTCCTCGTCGCCCTGCTCACGGCGCGCGCGTGGGGCGGCTGGGTCACGTACGTCGGGGCGGTGGGCGGGCTGTTCCTGTCCGTGACGCTGCTCGCCGGCGAGGGGCCCGGCGGCGACGTGCTCGTGCCGGGCACGGACCTGTGGGGCATCGGCTGGCTCGGTGGCGCCGCGGTGGCCGTCGTCGCCGTCGCCGTCGTCCCGCGCCGCTGGGTGACGGACGTCGCCGCCGGACCGGACGGGCCGGACGCCCCGGCCGGCAACGCCGCCGGCGCCGGGACCGAGCAGCCGCTCCCGTGACCGTGCCGGGGACCGCGCCGGTCGACGAGGACGCGTTCCGGGCGGCGGTGGGCCGCCTCCCCGCCGGTGTCGCGGTGGTCACCGTGGTCCGACGTGGCGTCGCCCACGCCACCACGGTGAACTCGGTGGCGTCGGTGTCGCTCGACCCGCCGCTGCTGCTGTTCTCCGTGCACACCGACTCGCGCCTGCGCGACGTGCTCGACGAGGTCGACGGGTGGGCCGTGAGCGTCCTCGCCGACGACCAGGCGGACGTGGCGGACTGGCTCGCCTCGCCGGGCCGGCCCGCGGTGGGCCAGCTCGACCGCGTGCCGCACACGGCGGCCCCCCTGTCCGGGGCGCCGTGGGTGGCCGGCGCCGCGGCGTGGTTCGACTGCCGCACGACCGCCGTGCACCCGGCGGGCGACCACGACGTCGTCGTCGGCAGCGTGCTCGCCGTCGCGCAGGGTGCCGCCGCCGCGGGCGGCCTCGTCCACCTGCGCGGACGGGTGCGCGGCGTCCGCTGACGTCGGTCGGCGACCCCGCCGCCCCGTGCGGCGGGAGCGGGTGATCCTCGCGGTCGCCGCGGGGGAGCGCACCCGGAGGGTGGTCGCGCCCCGTAGACTCGCCCGGGCGCGGTCTGCGCGCTGCAGGGAGCAGACGGGGGATCGATGACGCACGGGACCGAACGCGGCACGACGGCCGGCGGGGCGACGGACGACCGGGACGAGCCCGGCGCGCGCACCGACGCGCCCGACGGCGCACGCGGCGCCGAGCCGGCGGGCGTGCCCGCGCCCCGGGTGCCGAGCGCCCCCGAGGGCTCGTCGTCCGGTGCGGCACCCCGCACGGACGCCGCGCCCGCGACCGATCATGCCGCGTCGACCGGATCCGCGCCCGGCGGGGGCGCCGCGCCCGCGACCCCGGCCCCCCCCGG
>NZ_JBFTEP010000193.1:0-4964 GCF_047229365.1 Cellulomonas pasadenensis
TGCGGACGTACCTCGTGCTCACGGGGTCGACGCGCGCGAGCGACGTCGAGCGCTTCCCGTTCCGGCCCACCGCCGTGGGGGGGGGGGGGGGGGGCCGCCGGGGGGGGGGGGGGGGGGGGGGGGGGGGGACGACGTCGGCTCCGGCGTGCCGGCGGCGCGGGCGTCCGCGGCGGTCGGCACCAGCAGCCCGACGACGCCCGCGAGCAGCCCGGCCAGCACCAGCAGCGCGAGCAGCGCGGGCGGGGTGCGACGGCGGGCGGGTGCGCTCATGCGTCGTCGGTGAGGACCACGAGGGCCGTGCCGGCGAGCCGGCGCTCGTTCGGGTACGCGAGGCGCGCGGACAGGTCGGCGACGCGCACCCACTCGACGTCCTCGGCCTCGCCGTCGGGGTCGTTCTCGACCGTGAGGTCGCCGTGCACGGCGCCGAGCAGGAAGTGGTGCACGACCTTGTGCACGCGCCGGTCGTCGCCGGAGAACCAGTAGTCGATGACGCCGAGCCGCCGCAGGACCCGGCCGGTGATGCCCGTCTCCTCGGCGATCTCGCGGACCGCGGCCTCCTCGGGCGTCTCGTCGCCCTCGAGGTGGCCCTTCGGCAGGCACCACTCGAGCCGTCCGGCCCGGTTGCGCCGCGCGATGACGGCCGCCTCGTACTCGCCGTGCCGGCGCGTCACGACGAGGCCGCCGGCCGACGTCTCGTCCACCACCGGCACCGGCACGGGATGCGGGCGGGGGGCGAGCCGGGCGGGGTCGATGCGGAGGGGGTGGCCGCCGGGCGGCGCCGGCACACGCCCGGGGACGGGCGGATGGGCGGCGGCGGACATGCCGACACTGTAACGAGTCCTCCCCTCCTGTCCCGTGTCGTCCTGCCCGGTCACCCGGTCGTCGCCCGGCGGCGCGCGGCGCCGGACGCGACCTCTGGCACCCTGGTGCGGTGCCGCGCGAGACCGACGACCGACCGTCCCCCTCCCAGCAGCAGCCCTCCGTCGTCCAGCTCCAGCGCCGCGCGATCGACGTGCTGACGCGCATGGCGCCGGACGCCGGGCCGCTCGGGGAGGCGTTCCGCACGGCCGGGCACGAGCTCGCGCTCGTCGGCGGGCCCGTCCGCGACGCGTTCCTCGGCCGCGCGAGCAACGACCTCGACTTCGCCACGTCGGCGACGCCGGACGACGCCGAGCCGCTGCTGGCGGCGTGGGGCGACGCGCACTGGGACGTCGGCCGCGAGTTCGGCACGGTCGGCGCGCGCCGGTTCGCGGGCCGGCGCGGCGCCGGGTCGGCCGACGTCGTCGTCGAGGTGACGACGTACCGCACCGACGAGTACGACGCGTCGTCCCGCAAGCCCGTCGTCGCGTTCGGCGACACCCTCGAGGGCGACCTGTCCCGCCGGGACTTCACGGTCAACGCGATGGCGGTGCGCGTGCCGGACCTCGTCTTCGTCGACCCGTTCGACGGCCTCGGCGACCTGGCGCGCCGCGTGCTGCGCACGCCCGTCGACCCGCGGCAGTCGTTCGACGACGACCCGCTGCGCATGATGCGCGCGGCGAGGTTCGTCGCCCAGCTCGGCTTCACGCTCGACGACGCCGCCCGCGCGGCCGTCGTCGACATGGCGGAGCGCATCACGATCGTCTCGGCGGAGCGCGTCCGCGACGAGCTGGTCAAGCTGCTGCTCGCGCCGCACGCGCGCGCCGGCCTCGAGCTGCTCGTCGACACGGGCCTCGCCGAGCACGTCCTGCCGGAGCTGCCCGCCCTGCGGCTCGACATCGACGAGCACCACCGCCACAAGAACGTCTACGAGCACTCCCTGATGGTGCTCGAGAAGGCGATCGCGCTGGAGACCGGGCCCGACGGCGCCGTCCCCGGCCCGGACCTCGTGCTGCGCCTCGCCGCGCTGCTGCACGACATCGGCAAGCCGCGCACCCGCCGGTTCGAGCCCGACGGCGGCGTCAGCTTCCACCACCACGAGGTCGTCGGCGCCAAGATGGTCGCCAAGCGGCTCAAGGCGCTGCGGTTCGACAAGCAGACCGTGCAGGACGTCGCCCGCCTCACCGAGCTGCACCTGCGGTTCCACGGGTACGGCGAGGGCGAGTGGACCGACTCCGCGGTGCGCCGGTACGTCACGGACGCCGGGCCGCTGCTCGAGCGCCTGCACCGCCTCACGCGCTCCGACTCGACGACGCGCAACACGCGCAAGGCCGCGCGCCTGTCCGCCGCGTACGACGACCTGGAGAGCCGCATCGCCCGTCTGCGCGAGCAGGAGGAGCTCGCCGCGATCCGGCCCGACCTCGACGGCACGCAGATCATGGCCGCGCTCGGCGTCGGTCCCGGTCGCGACGTCGGCGAGGCGTACCGGTTCCTGCTCGAGCTGCGCATGGACCGCGGGCCGCTCGGCGAGGACGCGGCGCGCGCGGAGCTGCTGCGGTGGTGGGCGGACCGGCAGGGGTCGGATCCGCAGGGGCCGGTTCCCCAGGGGCCGGGTCCGCAGGGGTCCGCGGGCTGAGGCCCCGGGCGTCGCGGACGCGTCGGGAGTCGCCGGCGTCAGGCGTCGCGGACGACGAGGAGGCAGACGTCGTCCTCCTGGTGCCGGCCGACGAGCCCGGCGACGAGCGCGTCGCGGACCTGCTCCGCCGACGCACCCGGCGGGGTCGCCGCCAGCGCGTCCCGGAGCTCGGCGATGCCGTCGCGCAGCGTGCGGTCGCGGCGCTCGACGAGCCCGTCGCTGTAGAGGACGAGCGTCGCGCCGCGCGGGAACGTCGCGGACGCCTCCGAGCCGCGGCCCGGTCCGGCGAGCCCGACGGGCGTGGTGCTGCCGCCGGTGAGCTCGACGACCTCGCCGTCCGGCAGCCGGACGAGGCCCGGCGGGTGGCCGGCGGTCGCCCAGGTCAGGTGCGCGCCGGCGTCCGTGCGCTCCCAGCGCACCTGGACGCACGTCGCCAGGTCGGCCAGCTCCAGGCCGCGGACCAGCTCGTCGAGCCGCGCGAGGGCCGTGCCCGGCGCGTCGCCCCGCCACACGGCGGCGCGCAGCAGGGACCGCAGCTGGCCCATCGACGCGGCGGCGCGCAGGTCGTGCCCCACGACGTCCCCGACGGCCAGGCTGACGGCGCCGTCGGGCAGGGCGAACGCGTCGAACCAGTCGCCGCCGACCTCGGCGCGCCGGCCCGACGGCAGGTAGGACGCCGCGACGTCGAGGTTCGCCACGTCGCCGAGCACGGGCAGCAGGCTGTGCTGCAGCGTCAGCGCGGCGTCCCGCTCCGCCAGGTACAGGCGCACGTTCTCGAGGACGACGCCCGCGCGGCTGCTCAGGTGCGCGGCGGTGACGACGGCCTCGCGGTCGAACCCGTCCTGGCGGTCGCTGACCAGGCAGAGCACGCCGATCACGCGGGAGCGCGCCCGCAGCGGCACGAGCAGCGCCGACCCGAGCCGCAGCGTGCGCAGGAGCTCGAGCTGGCGGGGCGTCGTGCGGGTCGGCAGGGAGTCCACGTCGACGGGCAGGGCGTCCGCGACCGCGTCCGGCGCGGACGACAGTGCGGCGCGCAGCCGCGGCGACTGCAGCAGCCACTCGGGGCTCTCGTGCGCGAGCTCCTCCGCCGCCCAGGCGGTGCCCGGGTCGGTGGACACGACGTGCAGCCGCTCGAACCGGCCGCGCTCGTTCGTGACGACGACGAACCCCCACGTCGCCATCCGGGGCACGACGATCTCGGCGAGCGCGTCGACGGCGTGCTCGTACTCGAGGTGCCGGGTGAGCTCGTCGGTGACCTCGGCCAGCAGGGCGAGGCGCTCGCCGGTGCGTCGCGCGAGGGACAGCTCGACGTCGCGCGCCGCCTCGCCCGCCGCCCGTGCGGTGACGTCCACCTGCACGCCGACCCGGTGCGTGACGCGTCCCGCGTCGTCGCGCAGGTGGGTGACGACGAGCTGGTTCCAGAACTCCGAGCCGTCCTTGCGCGCGTTGAGCAGGAGCGCGACGTGGTCCTCCCCTGCGTCGAGGGCCGCCCGCAGGCGCGCGACGGCGGCGGGGTCGGTGCGCGGCGTCTGCAGGAACCGGCAGTTGCGCCCCTGCACCTCGTGCGGCGCGTAGCCCGTCAGGCGGGTGAAGGCGGCGTTCGACCAGACGACCGGCTCGTCGGGCTGCGACGGGTCGCTGACGACCATGGCGAGGGTCTGGTCGACGAGGACGCGGCGCGCGAGCTCGCCCGTGAGGACGTCCTCGAGCAGGGCGGGCGGCGGGCTGCCGGGCGCGCTCGCGCGGCCGCCGTCGGACCCGGTCACGTGGCCGCCGCCTGGCGGGCCGGCCCCGGGACGTCCGCCGGCTCGTGCGGCGCCGCCGCGTACACCGCCGCACCGAGCGCGTACACGACGGCGAGCGCCACGAACACGGGCCGGGACCAGCCGGTGTCCGGCAGCGTCACCGCGGCGAGCGCGGCCGCACCGACGAACGCGGCGTTGTACAGGACGTCGTACAGCGAGAACGCCCGCCCGCGGTACGCGTCGACGGTGTCGCGCTGCACGATGGTGTCCACCGCGATCTTCGCGCCCTGCGCCGCGAGGCCCAGCGCGAGCCCGCCCGCGAGCACGGCCCACCGCTCGACCGTCACGGCCAGCAGCAGCTGGCTCACCACCGCGAGCCCCAGGCACAGCACGATCCAGCGGTGCGGCCCGGTGCGCGGGCTCAGCACGGGCGTCAGGACGACGGCGAGCGCGAACCCGACGCCGCTCGCGACCAGCACGGACGCGAAGGTCCGCAGGCCCGCGTCGACGTCCGCCGGGTCGGACAGCAGGTTGCGCGAGATGAGGATGCTCGCGATGAAGACCGCGCCGTAGCAGAACCGGTGCAGCGCCATGATGCCGAGCGCCTGCGCGGGCGTCCGGCGGGCGACGAGCCACCGCGCGCCGGCGACCAGGCCCCGCGCGAGCTCGCCCAGCGCGGCGCGCACGTCCGCGCGGTCGGCGCGCTCGTCGGGGCCGAGCTGCTC
>NZ_JBFTEP010000194.1:0-4879 GCF_047229365.1 Cellulomonas pasadenensis
ACCGCGACTCCTACGGGCGCCCCTTCGCGCTGCTGCACACCCCCGCGACCGGGTCGTTCGCAGTCGTGATCGGCACTGAACCGGACGGGGCTGCCCTCGTTGACCAGGAGCAGATCGACGTGTGGGTGGCCGACTGGGGTCACTGGCTCGCCAACCTCGGCGACGAGCCGGGCCTCGAGGCCGCGTCGGTGACCATCGAGACGGCACCGGACTCCGGCTCGCGGCTGCGACGCGAGGTCGGCATGAACCTGGACGACGACGCCCCGGCGTTCGCGCAGGCGATGCTGCGTGAGGTCGTCGAGCACTACCCGACCGGTTCCTCGACGGTGAAGGCGTTCGTGGCCATCACGTTCAGCGCCGCCCCGCGGGGCAGTGGCAAGAAGCGCGACGCGCAGGAGATGGGCCGCGAGCTCGCGGCCCGGCTGCCCGGACTGACCGGGGCGCTGCAGGCCACGGGCGCGGGTGCGGCGCACCCGCTGTCCGCGCAGGAGCTGTGCGAGGCGATCCGGATCGCGTACGACCCGGCCGCGGCCGGGCTGATCGACGAGGCGCACGCCGCCGGCCAGACACCCGAGCTGACGTGGCCCGACGTCGGACCGGTCGCCGCGCAGGCCGCCTGGGACGGGTACCGGCACGACTCGGCGTACTCGTGCACGTGGGCGATGACCTCCGCCCCGCGCGGCAACGTCCAGTCCGGGGTGCTCGCCCGGCTGCTGGCACCGCACCGCGACATCGCACGCAAGCGCGCCACCCTGCTGTACCGGCCGCTCGACGCGGCCAGGGCCGCCGCGATCGTCGAGGCCGACCTTCGGGCCGCGGAGTTCCGGATGACCTCGACGAGCAAGCCCGCCGCCCGTGACTCGTTGGCGGTGCGCGCGGCGGCCGCGACGGCGAGCGAGGAGGCCTCCGGCGCCGGTCTGGTGCAGTTCGGGATGCTGGTCACGGCCACTGTGGCGGACCTGGAGAAGGCACCGGACGCCCGCGCCGCGGTCGACAACCTCGCGGCCACCGCACGGCTGCGCCTGCGCCCCGTGTACGGGTCGCAGGACTCCGCGTTTGCCGCCGCGCTGCCCCTGGGGCTCGTGCTGCCCAAGCACATTCAGGTCCCGGCCGAGCTACGGGACAAGCTGTGAGCCGCGCGAAGAAAAACCGCACGGCACAGAGTCCGCAGCAGCCGCCGCTGCGGCCACCGATGCGCGGGTGGCTGGGCCGCGGCCGGGGGCAGGCGACCTACGTGCAGCAAGCCGACGAGTGGCGCGGCACCACGGTGCAGGTGTGCGGGCTGTGGCCGTTCGCGATCGGCACCGGCACACCGATGATCGGCGTCCCGCTCGGCCGGCACATCACCACCGGCGCCACCCTGTGCTGCGACCCCATCAGCTGGTTCCAGCGCGCCAAGCTGATCAGCAACCCGTCCGCGTTCGTGCTCGGCAAGCCCGGCCTGGGCAAGTCGACGATCGTGCGCCGCATGGCCACCGGCCTGACCGGCTACGGGGTCATGCCCCTGGTGCTGGGCGACCTCAAACCCGACTACGTCGACCTCATCGAAGCGCTCGGCGGGCAGGTCATCACCCTCGGCCGCGGGCGCGGGCACCTGAACATCCTCGACCCCGGCGAGGCCACCGGCGCCGCGGTGCGGCTGCGGGAGGCCGGGTTCGACAAGCAGGCCGCACAGGTGCTCGCCGACGCCCACGGGCGCCGGCACACGATGGTCTCCGCGCTGCTGACGATCCTGCGGGCCGCGCCGCCGAGCGACCGCGAGGAGACGATCCTCGACCGGGCGCTGAAGTGGCTCGACGAGCACCACGACGGCGTCCCGGTGCTGGGGGACCTGCTCCGCGTCATCCAGGCCGGCCCCCCGGAGGTCCGTGCGGTCGCGCTCGACCGCGGCGACGACACCCGCTACCAGGCGATCACGGAGAACCTCGAGGCCTCCCTGATCGGCCTGGTCGGCGGGGGCCGGTTGGGGGAGACGTTCGCGCACCCGACGACGAACCCGATGCGCCGCGACGCGCCCGTGGTCTACGACGTCTCCGCGATCGACGACTCCGAGATGGACCTGCAAGCAGCGACCCTGCTCGCGTGCTGGTCGGCCGGCTTCGGCACGGTCAACGTGGCGAACGCGCTGGCCGACGCCGGCCTCGAGCCGCGCCGGCACTACTTCGTCATCCTCGACGAGCTGTGGCGCGCCCTTCGCGCCGGGCGCGGCATGGTCGATCGCGTCGACGCGCTCACCCGCCTGAACCGTCAGCGCGGCGTCGGCATGGCGATGATCTCGCACACGATGAGCGACCTGCTGGCCCTGGCCAGCGAGGAGGACCGCATGAAGGCCCGCGGGTTCGTGGAGCGCTCGGGCATGGTCATCTGCGGCGGCCTGCCGTCGGCCGAGATGCCGCAGCTGACCGCCGCGGTGCCGTTCTCGCAGGCCGAGCAGGAACTCCTCATCGGCTGGCAGGACCCGCCCGCCTGGGACCCGATGACCGGCCGCGAGGCGGAGCCCCCGGGCCGCGGGAAGTTCCTCGTGAAGGTCGGCGGCCGCCCGGGCATCCCGGTCGACGTGCAGCTGACGAGCGTGGAGCGGTCGATCAACGACACCAACAAGCTCTGGCACCACCAGTCGCGCGTCGGTCGACGCGCCCTGCGCGTCGCGCCGGCGGTGGACGCATGAGCACCCCCAACAACCGCCGCCGCGACCCCGGTGGCCTGACCGGCGAGATGGTGCTGCTGTGGGTGGGCATCGTCCTGGTGTTCCTCGTGGTCGGCTCCGTGTACGCCGGGATGCACCTAGGGCACAAGATCGCCGGCACCGGGGTCGACGTGCCGTCCGACCCGTTCTCAGTGCTGTTCGGCCTGCTCGGCGGTGAACTGGCCTGGCCGGGTACGCCCGGCTGGGTCGTGCTCGCCGGGGTCGCCCTGGTCCTGATCGTCCTGGCGGCCCTGCTCGGCGTCGCCCTCGCCCGGATGCGACGCGGACGCACGCGCGTCGACCGCGCCGCGGCGTACATGGGCCGCGGCCGCGACGTCGAGGACCTGACTCGCAAGAGCGCCCAGGCCAAGGCCCAGCGCCTCGGCGTCACGACGTCGCCCGGGGTGCCGATCGGTCGGACGGTCGGCACCGGGACGCCGCTGTTCGGCTCCTGGGAGGACATGCACATCGACATCTGGGGCCCGCGCACCGGCAAGACGACCAGCCGTGCGGTGCCGGCCATCCTGGACGCACCGGGCTCGGTGCTCGTGACCTCGAACAAGCGCGACGTCGTCGACGCCACCCGGGACGTGCGGGCGCAGCGCGGTCCCGTGTGGGTGTTCGACCCGCAGGCGATCGCGAACGAGGAGCCCACCTGGTGGTGGAACCCGCTGAGCTACGTCACCGACGAGGTGCGCGCGGCACGTCTCGCGGAGCACTTCGCGGCCGGCTCGCGCGACCCGGGCGCGCGCACCGATGCCTACTTCGACCCGGCGGGCCAAGACCTCCTCGCCGGGCTGCTGCTCGCCGCTGCCCTCGACGGGCGGCCGATCACGGACGTCTACACCTGGCTGACCCGCCCGACCGACGAGACCGCCGCGGACCTGCTGCGCCGCCACGGGTTCCCGCTGACCGCCGACCAGGTGGCCGGCGTCGTGTCGGCCCCGGAGAAGCAGCGCGGCGGCGTGTTTGGCACCGCCCAGCAGATGGCCTCGTGCCTGACCAACCGGCAGGTCGCCGCGTGGGTCACCCCGCAGGGGCAGGCCGACCAGCGGCCGCAGTTCAACCCGCACGACTTCGTGCAGGCCGACGGCGGCACGCTCTACTCGCTGTCCAAGGAGGGGAGGGGCACCGCCGGCCCGCTCGTCACCGCGCTCACCGTGGCGGTGGTCGAGGCGGGCGAGGAACTGGCCGCCCGATCGTCGGGGGGCCGGTTGACCACCCCGCTGCTCGGCGTGCTCGACGAGGCCGCGAACGTGTGCCGCTGGCGCGAGCTGCCGAACCTGTACAGCCACTACGGCTCGCGCGGGATCGTCCTCATGACGATCTTGCAGTCCTGGTCGCAGGGCGTGGAGGTCTGGGGCGAGTCGGGGATGAAGAAGCTGTGGTCCGCCTCCAACGTCAAGGTCTACGGCGGCGGCGTCAGCGAGGGTGCGTTCCTCGAGGATCTGTCCCGGGTGATCGGTGACTACGACCGGCTCTCGTCGTCGACGTCGAGCGGCCGCGGGCACCGCACGGTCTCCCAGCAGCTGCACCGCGAACGCATCCTCGACGTCGCGGACCTGGCGGCCATGCCCAAGGGCCGCGCCGTCGTGCTCGCCTCCGGCGCACGCCCCACGCTCATTCGTACCCAGCCGTGGATGACCGGACCGCACGCCGCGGCCGTGCGCGCGTCGATCGCGGCGCACGACCCGGTGGCGGAGCGGACCATCCGCGAGGGCCAGACCGAGCTGGCGGCCGTCGCCGCCGTCGAGGAGCAGGAGGCGTCGTGAGCGAGTGGGGGGACGACGAGTACGACGACGGGATCGAGGCCGAGCCGATCGACGTCGACGACGACGTGCCGGCGTCCGCCGCTGGTCGCGCCTTCGGTCTCGACATCGGCGGCCTGGCGGGGGAGTACGTCGACGCTGCGGTGAAGAACGCGGTCCGCAAGCAGGTGGCCGAGATGGCGGATGCCGCGGTCGCGGAAGTCCTCACACCCGAGCTGATCGAAGCGCTGCGGCTGCGAGCCGCCGCTGCGGCGGAGGCAGCCGTCAAGGAACAGGTCCAGTCGAGCGAGGCTGAGCCGGCCGGCGACGTCGACGAGCCCGAGCTGTACTTCGGCTCGGTCGACGAGTTCGTGCGGGAGTTCCTGTGCAAGGTCTACCGCCGTCGCGTCGACGGACGCGGCACGCAGCGGGTGTGGGCGGCGGA
>NZ_JBFTEP010000195.1:0-4711 GCF_047229365.1 Cellulomonas pasadenensis
CCGCTGCCCGGCGGCGCGGGCGCCGGCTCAGCCGAGCCGGCGCCGCACCGCGCGCGCGAGACCGCTCACACCGTGCTGGGCGAGGACCCGCCGCGCCGCGATCGCCTTGAGGCGCAGCGGGTGGTGGTGCACCACGACGTCACCCCGCGGCGGGTAGGGGTCGACCCACACGCCCGCGCCCGGCTCCCACGGCTCGTGGTCGAGGACGGGCTCCCACGTGCTCGTGCGCCCGCCCGGGGTGCGGAGGTTGTGCTCGAGCGCGTCCCGCAGGACCTGGCGGTACACGCGCCCCTGCAGCGACGGCGCCCAGCGCAGCAACGCCGAGCGGCGGGCACGCGCGCCCATCCGCTCCCGGTACGCGTCGTCGGTCAGCAACGCCTCGAGGCCCTTCTCCCACTCGTCGACGTCGCCGGCCAGGACGCCGGTGACGCCGTCCTCGACGGCCTCCCGGAACGGCTCCGTGGGCGAGGCCACGGTCGGGGTGGCCACGAGCGCGGCCTCGAGCCACTTGATCGCCGACTTCGCCTCGTTGAACACGCTGCCCGGGACGAGCGGCGCCAGGTTGACGTCGAGCTGGCGCAGCCGCGCCGGGAGCTCGGTCCACGGCAGCATCGGGAAGCGACGCACGCGGGCGCCGAGCCCCTCGAGCGCGCTGCCGGTGTTGAGGTGCCCGCCGAGCCAGAGCTCGACGTCGGGGTGCCGCTGCAGGACGCGGGCGACGGCCGGCTCGATCAGCGCCCAGTCCGCGTCGTGCGTCGTCGTGCCGCTGAAGTACCCGATGCGCAGCGGACCCGGCGTCCGCGGCGCCGCGAGCGCGCGCTCGGAGACCCGGCCGAGCGCCGCGCCGACGCCGTTCGCGAACCGGTAGGTCGGCAGCCCGGTGAGCGCGCCGACGCGGGCGCAGAGCTCGTTGGTGCTGCCGATGTAGCCGTCGCACAGCTCGAGCGTCGTGCGGTACCGCGCGACGCCGCGCCACCACAGGTCCTGCTCGGCGTCCGACAGGACGTCCAGCCCGTGGACCTGGCCACGCAGGCCGGGGTCGACGATGAGGTCGTCGATGTCGAACAGCACCGGCACCGCACGCTCGCGCGCGCGTACCCGCTCCACGAAGGACACGACCTCGTGCGTCGCCGGCACGCGGTAGAGCACGACGGCGTCGACCTCGTCGGCGAGCGCGAGGACGCGGGGGTCGCGGTAGTGGTGCACGAGCGCCTCGACGCCGAGCGAGGCGAGCGCCTCCGCCGGCAGCTGCGCGCGGTAGCGCAGCGGGGCGCCGCCGATGCCCACGACGAACAGGACGCGCCGCAGGAGGTCGTCCTCGACGACCGCCAGCTCCCGCTGCGACGTCCGCAGCCGCGCCGCGTCGTCGTCCCGGCCGAGCAGCTCCGCGTACAGGGCCTCCGTGCCCGCGACCTGGTCCTCGACCGTGCGCGCCCGGAACTCCACGGCCTGCGCGCGCATGCCGGCGAGCAGCGCGGGGTCGTCGACGAGGCGCGTCATGGCCGCCGCGAGCGCGTGCGGGTCGCCGGCGGTCACGACGAGGCCGTTGACGCCCTCCGTGACCGCCTCCTCGGGCCCGAGCGAGTCGGAGCAGACGACCGCGAGCCCCGCGGCCAGCGCCTCGCGCGTGAGGATCGAGTGCGACTCGCGCATGACGGACGGCAGGACCAGGACGTCGTGCTCGGCCAGCACGGCGCCGAGCTGCTCGGGGGCGTACGCCGGCCGCGGGTGCGCGTGCGGGTGGTCGACGCGGCGGTCCACGTTGTACAGGTCGAGGGACCAGGGTCCGGCCGGCCGGACCTCGGGGAGCGCCTCCAGCAGGACCGGCAGCCCCTTCATGGGGTCCTCGCCGCCGGCGAACAGGAAGCGGACCGTCCCGTCGGCGGGGGCGTCGGGCCGCTCGACGGCGTCGGGGCCGGAGCGGGCGTCCGGGACGCCGTTCTCGTCGACCCGCAGGCGTGCCGGGTCCACGCCGTTCGCCGCCATGACGGCGGCGGCCGAGGCGGACGGCGCCAGCACCAGGTCGGCCGACGCCAGCGCCTCGGCGAGCCGCCGGTTGCGCTGCAGCAGCCAGCCGTGGTCCACCTGGCAGGGGCAGGAGCCGCAGTCGACGACGAGCGGGCACGGCCGCATGTCCGGCGCGACCAGGAACTGGCGGGCGCACGTCCACCAGAAGTCGTGCATCGTCACGACGACCGCGGCACCCGCGGCACGCGCAGCGGGCACCAGGGCGCCGCCGAGGGTCTGGAGCGAGTGCAGGTGGACGACGTCGGGTCGCTCCTCGCGGACCCAGGCCGCGAAGTCCGCCGCGACGTCGGGGTTGTCGAAGTTCCGCTCGTCCGACCACGCCGTCCACGGGGTCGTCGACACCCACCGCACGCGGACGCCCGCGGGGTCCGTCTCCTCCCACGTCGTCAGCGGCTCGACCTCGGGGTCGAGGTGCCCGGCGTACACCGCCACGTCGTGCCCCCGCTCCGCCAGCCCGCGGGCGAGCCGCTGCGGGACGAGCGTCCCCCCGCTGGTGAAGTTGGGCGGGTAGTGCGCAGACACCAGGACCACTCGCATCCGGTCATGCTAGGTCAGCCGAAGGTGTCATCCGACGAGGTGGGGCGCGTGGAGTAGCCTCCACGCATGCACAGCGAGGAGGTCGGGGCGCACGTCGAGGTGCGCGCCGCCTGGCACGAGATGCTCCGTGACAACGACGAGGCGCTGCGCCGCACGCACGGCCCGCGCGCCACCCTGGAGGCCCTCGCGGCCCTGGAGGACCGCCTGGCCGCCGCGACGGCGGCACGGCACGTGCTCACCGAGGCGGTGCTGGTCCGGGACGCGATCCTGCGCGAGCAGCTCGCGCGCACCGGCGAGCTCGCGGCCCAGCTCGACCAGGCACGCGCCGAGATCGCCCTGCTGCGCCGGCCGCTCGCCGACAGGGCGCGCTCGCGCGCACGTCGCGTCGTCGGCGACCTGCTCCAGCGATGAGCGCGCCGCTGCTGCTGTCCCTGCTCGTCGACGCCGGTGCGGACGGCGACGCGCTGGCGCGCACCGTCGCGTCGGTGCGCCGGCAGGACGACGACGGCTGGGAGGTCGTGGTCGCGGGTACCGGCACGGGCGCGGGCACGGGCGTCGGCACGGACGAGCGCGTCCGCACGGTGCCGGCCGGCGACGCGCCGCCGCTGGAGGCGGCCCGCCGCGCCGCCGCGGGGCAGTTCGTGGCCGTCGTCGGCGCGGGCGACGAGCTCGAGCCCGGCGTGCTCGCCGCGGTCCGCACCCTCCTCGGGGAGCGTCCCGCCACCGACCTCGTCTACACCGACGAGCAGTGGCCGTCGCCGGACGGGTCGGGCGTGCGGATGAAGCCCGACCTGCTCCCCCGGCTCCTCGAGGCCCTCCCGTACGTCGGGCGGCTCGCGTTCCACCGCGCCGAGCTGCTGGACCGGGCGGGCGGGTTCGCGGGTCCCGGCGATGCGCAGCAGGACGTGCAGGAGCACGACGCCGTGCTGCGTGTGACCGAGCTCACGACCGCGGTCGTCCACGTGCCGGCCGTCGGGCTGACGCGGTCGGACGCGCCCCACCCGGACGCCGCCGGCCTGCGGGCCGCGGTCGAGGGCCGGCTGCGCCGGACCGGCCGCCGTGGCCGCGTCGAGGACGCGCCCGCGGGCGGTACGCGCACGTGGCTCGAGGTGACCGAGCCGCCGCTGGTGTCGATCGTGGTGCCCACCGCCGGCGGGCGCCGGCGGCTCGGCGACGAGGACGTGCTGCTCGTCGAGCGCTGCCTGCGCTCGGTGCGCGACCGCACGACCTACGACCGCTGGGAGGTCGTGCTGGTGACCAGCGCGCGCACCCCGGACGCGGTGCTCGACGGCCTGCGCGCCGACCTCGGGGACCGGCTCGTGCACGTCCCCGTCGCCGGCGACTTCAACTTCTCGACGTCCGTGAACCAGGGCGCCGGGGCCGCGCGCGGCGAGCTGATCCTGCTGCTCAACGACGACACCGAGGTCGTGGAGCCGCGGTGGCTCGAGCGCATGGTCTCCGTGGCCGTCGACCCGTCGGTCGGCGCCGTGGGCGCGAAGCTCCTGTTCGCCGAGGGCACGGTCCAGCACGTCGGGATCACGGTGGACGACTCGTTCTCCCCCATCCACGCCCTCGGGTCGGAGGAGGACGGTGAGGGCGCGCTCGGCGCGAAGGTGCTCGACACCGACTGGGACGCCGTCACGGGCGCCTGCCTGCTGACCCCGCGCGACGTGTTCGAGACGGTCGGCGGGTTCGACCCCGCCCTGCCGCTCAACTTCAACGACCTGGACTACTGCTACAAGGTCCGGCTGCTGGGGCGCGCCGTCGTGACGGCCCCGTTCGCCGTGCTGCACCACTACGAGTCCTCGAGCCGCGGCCACGCGCTCGAGGACTGGGAGATGCAGACGCTCGCGGCCCGCTGGTACCCGGCCATGCGCGCCGACCCGCACGTGGAGTACCGCACCACCTGGTGACAGGTGGCGCGGCGTCCGCTCGCGGGTGCGGCGGCGCCCGCCGGGTGGTGCGACGCCCGCGTCGGCCGATGCGCCGCCCGTGCCGGGTCAGCGCCGGGTCCGTGCCGGGTCAGCGCCGGCGGGCGAGCCGCCAGCGCACCTTCGCCACCACCGCGCCGACGCCGCCCGAGTGGTAGTGCTGCGCCGGCGCGACCGGCACCAGGTCGGTCGTCAGGTCGATGCCGTGCTCGAGC
>NZ_JBFTEP010000196.1:0-4710 GCF_047229365.1 Cellulomonas pasadenensis
CACCGGCTCCGGCCCCCGCCAAGCCCGCGCCGGCCCCCAGCGCGCCCTACGGCCTGGGCACCGGCACCTCCCGCGGCTCGGCCGCCGCCGGCGCGGCCGCCGTCGCGTGGGCGCAGGGCAGGATCGGCCTGCCCTACGTGTGGGGCGGCACGGGCCCCGGCGGCTACGACTGCTCGGGCCTGACGTCGGGCGCGTGGCGGTCCGCGGGCGTCGGCCTCAACCGCACGTCGCGCGACCAGTACAAGCAGGTCCTCAAGATCTCGTACGACCAGCTGCGCCCGGGCGACCTCGTGTTCTGGGGCAGCAACCCGAACAACCCCGACTCGATCACCCACGTGGCGATCTACGCCGGCAACGGCCAGATCGTCGAGGCCTCGAAGCCGGGCGTGCCGCTGCGCCAGGTGTCGATGCGGTGGTCGGGCACCATGCCGTTCGCCGGCCGCCCCTGACGGTCGGCGCACCCGACGCCGCTCTCCCGACGCGCGCCGCCGACGCCGCACGCACGACGACGCCCGGCCCGCCGCACCCCTCGGGGTGGGCGGACCGGGCGTCGTGACGTCGCCGGGCGACGCGGCGGCCGCCTCGGCGGCGCGGGTGCCTCAGTGGCCGGTGTCGTACCCGGTGTCGATGGCGCGCTGGCGCGAGCGCTCGATCTCGGCCTCCGCCTCGGCGCGGCCCACCCAGTGGGCGCCCTCGACGGACTTGCCGGGCTCGAGGTCCTTGTAGACCTCGAAGAAGTGCTGGATCTCGAGGCGGTGGAAGTCCGACACGTCGTCGATGTCCTGGCGCCACGCCGCGCGCTGGTCGCCCGTCGGGACGCACAGCACCTTGTCGTCACCGCCGGCCTCGTCGCGCATGCGGAACATGCCGAGGGCGCGGCAGCGGATCAGGCAGCCCGGGAACGTCGGCTCCTCCAGGAGCACGAGCGCGTCGAGCGGGTCCCCGTCCTCACCGAGGGTGCCTTCGATGAACCCGTAGTCGTCCGGGTAGCGCGTCGAGGTGAAGAGCATGCGGTCGAGGCGGATGCGCCCCGTCGCGTGGTCCACCTCGTACTTGTTGCGCTGCCCCTTGGGGATCTCGATCGTGACGTCGAACTCCACAGTGCTTCCTCCACACGTCCCCACCCGCCGGCCCTCGTGGGGACGCCGGTGGCCGTGGCGCGTCGTCTCCCCGGGCGCCCTTGCTCAGGACAGTAGTGTGGCGCACCGGCGGGGCGGTACCGAGCCCCGTGGGGCAGGACGGGTGACGATGACCACAGCAGGCCGCGTGGCGGGCACCGTCGCGCTCGTCGCCGTGCTGGGCGCGGGGGCGTACGCGACGGCCGACGCGCACGACGTCGTCCCCGGGATCGTGACCCTGGCGCCGCCCGCGCCGGACCCGGCGCCGTTCCCGACGGCCCCCGGCGCGCTGCCGCCCGCGGTGGTGCCACGGGCGCTCGCCGACCTCGACCCGCAGGTCCCGCCGCCGTCGTCGGCCGCGGTGCAGGCGCTCGTGGACGGCCTGGTCGCCGACCCGCGGATGGGCCCGTCGGCCGGCGTCGTCGTCGTGGACCAGCTCACGGGCGACGTGCTCGGCGCGCACCAGCCCGACGCGGGCCGGGTGCCGGCGTCGACGGCGAAGCTGCTCACGGGCGTCGCGGCGCTCGCGGAGCTCGACCCCGAGGCGACCCTGCCGACGCGCGTGCTCGCGCTCGACGGCGACCGGATCGCGCTCGTGGGCGGCGGCGACGTGCTGCTCTCGGCGGGCGTCGGCGACCCGACGGCGGTCGAGGGACGGGCGGGCATGGCGGACCTCGCGCGCCGCACCGCCGACGCGCTCGCGCTGCGCGGCACGACGTCGGTCCGCCTCGTGGTCGACGACACGCTGTTCTCCGGCCCGGCCGAGCACCCGACGTGGGACCCCGACTACGTCGACATGGGCTTCACGGCGCCGATCACGCCGCTCATGGTGGACCTCGCGAAGCTGCGGCCGGGGCCGATCGCGCCGCGCGCGGCGGACCCGTCGCTCGCGGCGGCGGAGATCTTCGCGGCCCGGCTCGCGGAGGTCGGGATCACGGTCGAGGGGCGCCCGACGCGCGTGACGGACCCCGCCGACGGGCCGGAGCTCGCGCGCGTCGAGTCGGCCCCGCTCGCCGACGTCACGCACTTCTTCCTCGACACGTCGGAGAACACGGTCACCGAGGTGGTCGCCCGGCTCGTCGCCGTGGACGCCGGCCTACCCGGCAGCTTCGACGGCGGCACGCAGGCCGTGCTGCGGGCGGTCGGCGCGCTCGGCGTCGACGTGTCCGGCGCCCGGCTCGTCGACGCGTCGGGCCTCGCCGTGAGCTCGTCGCTGTCGCCGACGCTGCTCGCGGACGTCGCCCGCCTCACCACCGACCCCGCGCACCCGCGCCTGCGCGACGTGGCCACCGGCATGCCCGTCGCGGGGCTGAGCGGCACGCTCGGCGACCGGTTCACCGCGTCGCCCGCGCGCGGCCTCGTCCGCGCCAAGACGGGCAGCCTGCCGGGCGTGACGTCGCTGGCGGGCACGCTGCTCGACGCGCAGCGGCGCCAGCTCGTCTTCGTCGTCATGGCGGACCAGACGCCCGGCGTCGGGCAGGGCGCGGCCCGGCAGGCGGTCGACGGGTTCGTCACCGCGCTCGCGGGCTGCGGCTGCCGCTGACGACGGACGACGGGCGCCCCGCCGGCGCGGGCGCGCGGGGTTACCGTGACCCGATGGACCCCGCCACGACCGGCCCCGTCGACTGGTACGCGGCCGCCCGCGTCGCCGGACGGCTCGCCGCACCCGGGCCGGTCGCCGACCGCGCCGTCCTCGAGGCGCTCGTCGCCGAGCTCCGCACGTCGGCCGACGTCGCCGCGCGGCACGTCGTCGGCGCCACCGGCATGACGCCCGCGGACGGCCGCCGGCCCGAGGACGTGGCGCGCGTGGTCGTCGTCGACCGGCCCCGGTGGGCACGCGCGAACGCCGAGATGTTCGCCGTCATGGCCGCCCCGCTGGCGCGCCGCAGCGACGGCTCGGCCGTCGAGGTGCCGGACGCGGCGCGGCTCGCCGCGGCCGCGCAGGCGGGCGGCGTGCTCGCGCTGCTGTCGGGCAAGGTGCTCGGCCAGTTCGACCCGTTCACGGCCGCGCCCGGGGAGCCCGGGCGGCTGCTGCTCGTCGCGCCGAACGTGCTGCAGGTGGAGCGGGCGCTGGGCGTCGACCCGCACGACTTCCGGCTGTGGGTGTCGCTGCACGAGCAGACGCACGCGCTGCAGTTCGCCGCCGCGCCGTGGCTCGCGGGCCACCTGCGCGAGCGGTCGGCGGCGCTCCTGTCGGACCTCGCCGACCTGACGCCGCGCCCGGGCGACGCCCGCGCGGCGCGACCCGCCGGGCCGCGCCTGGACGACCTGCTGTCCGCGGTGGCGCGCGGGCTCACCGGCCCGGAGGGGTCCGGCGGCGTGCTGCACGTGCTCAGCCCCCGCCAGCGCGCGGTGTTCGACGAGGTCAGCGGCGTCATGGCCCTGCTCGAGGGGCACGCCGACGTGATGATGGACGAGGTCGGCCCGCGCGTCGTGCCGTCGGTGCGGGCGATCCGCCGGGCGTTCGAGCGCCGGCGCGACCAGGCGGCGCGCGCCGGCGGGGTCGAGCGCGTGCTGCGCCGCCTGCTGGGCCTGGACCTCAAGCTCGCGCAGTACCGCGACGGTGCCGCGTTCGTCCGCGGCGTGCGGCGCCGCGCCGGGGCGGACGGCCTCAACGCCGTGTGGTCGGGGCCGACGGCGCTGCCGACGCTCGCGGAGATCGGCGACCCGGCCGCGTGGGTCCGCCGCGTGCACGGGTGAGCCGCGGGTGAGCGGACCCGCTCCCGCCGTGGCCGCCGTGCGCACGGCGGTGCGGCGTGCGCTCGCCGACGTGCCCGCGGGCGCCGCGGTGCTCGTCGCGTGCTCCGGGGGCGCGGACTCGCTCGCGCTGGCCGCCGGGCTCGCGTCCGAGGCGCGCCGCCGGGCGCGCGCGGGCGCGCCGCTGGTGGCGGGGGCCGTGGTCGTCGACCACGGGCTGCAGGCGGGCTCGGCGGCGGTCGCGGACGCCGCCGCGGCCGCGTGCCGCGGGCTCGGCCTCGACCCCGTGCACGTCGTGCGGGTGGCCGTCGGTGCCGCCGGCGGACCGGAGGCGGCCGCGCGCACCGCCCGGTACGCCGCGCTCGACGACGTGGCGCGCCGCACGGGCGCCGTCGCCGTGCTGCTCGGGCACACGCTCGACGACCAGGCCGAGGGGGTCCTGCTCGCGCTGGCCCGCGGGTCGGGGGAGCGGGCGCTCGCCGGCATGCGGCCCGTGCGCGGGCTCCTGCGCCGGCCCCTGCTGGGCGTGCGCCGCACGGCCACCGAGGACGCCTGCGCCGCCGAGGGGCTCGTGCCGTGGCACGACCCGACGAACGGGCGCGCGGCCGACCCGACGGGCGACGCCCTCCCGCTGCGCAGCCGCGTCCGCCGGGACGTCCTGCCGCTGCTCGAGGACGTGCTGGGCCCGGGCGTCGCGCAGGCGCTCGCGCGCACGGCGGACGCGCTCGCGGAGTCGGCCGACGCGCTCGACGGGCTCGCGGACGACCTCCTGCGCGCCGCCGACGTGGGCGCCGGCGCGGCCACGGACGCCGGCGCGGACGGTCCCGTCGTCGTCCTCGACGTCCCCGCCCTCGCCGCCGCGCCGCCGGCGGTCCGCCGCCGCGCGCTGCACGCC
>NZ_JBFTEP010000197.1:0-4650 GCF_047229365.1 Cellulomonas pasadenensis
TCGGCGAGCATCGACGGGATCGACGCGCCGGGGGCGGCGGGGACCGGCGTGCCGGCCGCGGCGGCGGGCACCGGCGCGTCGGCGGACGGGGTCGTGCCCTCGGGCTGCGAGGTGCCCTCGGGGAGGTCAGGCTTCTGCTGGGACATGTCGGTCCTGTCGGCTCGGGGTGACGGTGCCGCCGCCGACGTCCCGTCCGCACCGGACGTGGCGGGCGCGCTGATCGGCGGCACGCGGATCGTGTGCGCGGGCCAGCATGCCAGTCCCGGCCCGCGGCGGCACCCGCCCGGACGGGTTCACGACGTCCGGTTCGTCCCCCCGGCCCAGGTCTCTCGACGTCGAGTAACCTGGCTCCGACATCCCCGGCACACCCAGAGGCAGGACTCGCATGGCGAAGATCAAGGTCGTCGGCCCGGTCGTCGAGCTCGACGGCGACGAGATGACGCGCATCATCTGGCAGTTCATCAAGGACCGCCTGATCCACCCGTACCTCGACATCGACCTGCGCTACTACGACCTGTCGATCCAGAACCGCGACGCGACCGACGACCAGGTCACCATCGACGCCGCCCACGCCATCAAGGAGCACGGCGTCGGCGTCAAGTGCGCGACGATCACGCCGGACGAGGCGCGCGTCGAGGAGTTCGGCCTGAAGAAGATGTGGGTCTCGCCGAACGGCACGATCCGCAACATCCTCGGCGGTGTGGTCTTCCGCGAGCCGATCATCATCAGCAACATCCCGCGGCTGGTGCCGGGCTGGAACAAGCCGATCATCATCGGCCGTCACGCCCACGGCGACCAGTACAAGTCGACGAACTTCAAGGTGCCCGGCGCCGGGAAGATCACGATGACGTTCGAGCCGGCCGACGGCTCGGAGCCGCAGCAGTTCGAGGTCGTGACGATGCCCGAGGCGGGCGGCGTGGCGATGGGCATGTACAACTTCAACGAGTCGATCCGCGACTTCGCGCGCGCCTCGTTCGCGTACGGCCTGCAGCGCGGCTACCCCGTGTACCTGTCGACGAAGAACACGATCCTCAAGGCGTACGACGGCGCGTTCAAGGACATCTTCCAGGAGGTGTTCGACGCCGAGTACAAGGACCAGTTCGACGCGGCGGGCCTCACCTACGAGCACCGCCTGATCGACGACATGGTCGCCGCCGCGATGAAGTGGGAGGGCGGCTACGTCTGGGCGTGCAAGAACTACGACGGCGACGTGCAGTCCGACACCGTCGCGCAGGGCTTCGGCTCGCTGGGCCTCATGACCTCGGTCCTCATGACCCCGGACGGCACGACGGTCGAGGCGGAGGCCGCGCACGGCACCGTCACGCGCCACTACCGCCAGCACCAGCAGGGCAAGCCGACGTCGACGAACCCGATCGCGTCGATCTTCGCCTGGACCGGCGGGCTCAAGCACCGCGGCAAGCTGGACGGCACGCCCGAGGTCACGCAGTTCGCGGAGACGCTCGAGAAGGTCGTCGTCGAGACCGTCGAGAGCGGCAAGATGACGAAGGACCTCGCCTCGCTCGTCGGGCCCGACCAGGCCTGGCTGACGACCGAGGAGTTCCTCGCCGCGCTCGACGAGAACCTCGCCGCGCGCCTGGCCTGACCGGCCCCGCAGCACACCGACGGCGCCCCTCCCACGGGAGGGGCGCCGTCGCCGTCTGCGGTCAGGGGGTGCGTGCGAGGTCGTGGGACCCGTGCGAGGTCGCGGGCTGCGACCCGCGACCTCGGCACGGACCCGCGACCTCGCACGTGCTCGGGTAGGTTCGGCAGGGCGCGGACCTCGCGGCGCGCGCCCGCCCGTCGGCCGACCGAAGGAGCTCCCCACCGTGTCCGTCACCTCGCCCGCCGTCGTCACCGTGACCGGCGCCGCCGGCCAGATCGGCTACGCGCTCCTCTTCCGCATCGCCTCCGGCCAGCTGCTCGGCCCGGACACGCCCGTGCGCCTGCGCATGCTCGAGATCCCGCCGGCCGTGAAGGCGGCCGAGGGCGTCGCGATGGAGCTCGACGACTGCGCGTTCCCGCTGCTCGACGGCATCGACATCACCGACGACGCCACGGCGGCGTTCGACGGCGTCAACGTCGCCCTGCTGGTCGGGGCGCGCCCGCGCACCGCCGGCATGGAGCGCGGCGACCTGCTCAGCGCCAACGGCGGCATCTTCGGCCCGCAGGGTGCGGCGATCAACGCGGGGGCGGCCGACGACGTGCGCGTCCTCGTGGTGGGCAACCCGGCCAACACGAACGCCTACATCGCGTCCGCGCACGCGCCGGACGTGCCGAAGGACCGGTTCACCGCGATGACGCGCCTGGACCACAACCGCGCGCTCGCGCAGCTGCGGCACCGCACCGGCGCGGCGATCGACGACATCCGCCGCGTCACGATCTGGGGCAACCACTCGGCGACCCAGTACCCCGACCTCACGCAGGCGACGATCGGCGGGCGTCCCGCGCTCGACGTGGTCGACGACCAGGCGTGGGTGCAGGACACGTTCATCCCGACGGTCGCCAAGCGCGGCGCCGCGATCATCGAGGCACGCGGCGCGTCGTCGGCGGCGTCGGCCGCGAACGCGGCCGTCGACCACGTGCACACCTGGGTGCACGGCACGCCCGAGGGCGACTGGACGTCGGCCGGCGTCGTCTCGACCGGCGAGTACGGCGTGCCGGAGGGCCTCGTGTCCTCGTTCCCGGTGACGGCGTCCGGCGGCGCGTTCACGGTGGTGCCGGACCTCGAGATCGACGAGTTCTCGCGCGCGCGCATCGACGCCTCGGTCGCGGAGCTGGTCGAGGAGCGCGAGGCGGTGCGGTCGCTCGGGCTCGTCTGACCCAGGGCTCGCCCGACCCGCGCGGCCCGTGGCGCCGGCGCCACGGTGCGCCGGTGCCGCCCGCGCGTCGGGTGGGCGGCCGGTCAGCGCCGTCCGCGCATCGCGTCCCGCAGCACGACGAACACGTCGGTGTTGTCCTGCACGCGGGCGAGCCGCTCAGCGCCCGGTCCCTCGGCGGTCAGGGGCGTCGAGGCGCCGGTGTGCCCGCTCGTGGTCCAGTCGACCGTGAACTGCAGGTCGCTGCCGGCGACGTCGAACGGCCCGTCCTCGAGGCTCTGCAGCACCTCGGGCGAGGTGCTCGCCGGGTCGCCGGACTCGTCGTCCGGGTCGACGTTCTCGATGGCGAGGCCGCCGGTCTCGTGGTCGCCCACGACGACCACGAGCGTGCCGCGGTGGCGCGCCGCGAAGTCGCGGACCACGGCGACGGTCTCGTCGAACGCCTGCCCGGCCTGCAGGGTGCGCGCGGCGTTGTTGTTGTGCGCGAACTCGTCGATCGCCTCCTCCTCGACGAGCAGGAAGAACCCGTGCCGGTCGCGGGAGAGCACGTCGAGGGCCGTGCCCGTCATGGTCGCGAGCGGGACGGTGGGCGCGTACTCGTCGCCCTGCCCCTCGGGCGCCTGCTCGAACATCTCCTCGTTGGCGAACAGGCCGAGCACGCGCTCCGCGCGGGTGGCGGCGAGCTCGTCGGCGGTGGTCACGTAGTCGTAGCCCAGCGCCTCGGCCCGCTCCACGAGGTTCCCGTGCCGGCTCCGGCTCACCTCCGGCCGGGGGTCGGCCGGGTCGTCCGGGAACGCACCCTCGTCGCCCTCCGGGTACCACCAGTCCTCGCCTCCGCCGAGGATCACGTCGGGCCGGGTGTCGTCGAGGTACTGGCGGGCGATCTCGCTCTGGTCGGCCCGGTCGGGCACGTGCGCGCCGAACGCCGCGGGCGTCGCGTCCGTGACCTGCGCGGTCGTCACGAGCCCGGTCGCCTTGCGCAGCCGCCGGGCGTGCTCGAGCAGCGTCGGGACCGGGGTGCCGGCGACGTCGACCGAGACCGCGCCGTTGTAGGTGCGCACGCCGGTGGCGAAGGCGGTCGCGCCCGCCGCGGAGTCCGTGACGGCCTCCTCGGGGTCGGCCGAGTCGGTGTGCGTCCAGCCCGCGTACCGCAGGGAGTCCATGGCGAGCTCGCCGTCCTGCCCGACCGTGGCGAGCCGGATCGCGTCGCGTGCGGCGATGCTCAGCCCGTCGCCGACCAGCAGGACGACGTTGCGCGCGGACCCGCCGGGCCACCCGTGCCCGCGTGCGAGCTCGTCGGCCGCCGGCGCGCCCCCGGCCCCGTCGTCCGTGCGCCCGTCGCCCGTGAGCGCGTCGCCCGCCAGGCCGCTGCCCACGAGCGCGAGCGCGAGCGCCCCGCCGGCCAGCAGCCGTCCCCCTCGTCCGTCCTGCACGCGCATGTGCCGCCCCCTCCGTCGTCGAACTCCGTCGTTCACCCTGACGTCGGCCGGGCCCCACGGGGTCCGCTGCGCCCATGCTGGGCGCGGCGGCCGGTGCGGCACAAGGGTGCGGTGCGGCGCCGTCCGCGCGCCGAGACGGTCCGTCTCGTCCGGCTCGACGGCTTTGCCGGAATCCCTTGCTGAAACTTGATGCAACGGATTACGGTCGCGGGACAGCCCACCTCCGGCACGACGTCGTGCCGTGACGAAGGAGTCCCGATGGTCGGCGTCCCCGCGCGTCCTGGCTCGTCCCTGCCCACCCGCCGCCACGGTGCGGCGCCCGACCCGACCCGGCTCCGCCGCCGCGTCCCGGCCGCCGTCACCGCGCTCGCGGTCGCCGCCGCCGGCGCCGTGGC
>NZ_JBFTEP010000198.1:0-4646 GCF_047229365.1 Cellulomonas pasadenensis
CGGCCGGCGCGGTCGGCGCGGACGGCGCACCGGCGCGCGGTGCCGGTGCTGACCGTCGCGGCGCTCCTCGCGGCAGCGTCAGCCGTGCCCGCCGGCGCGTCCGACCCGAGCGTGTTCGTCTGCAACGCCGAGACGTGGCAGGAGTTCCGCACCCGCACGACGTACCCGGGCGACGTCCTGCTCGACGGCTGCGGCCTGTGGGGTGTGCACGTGCAGGGCGACGTGCACGTGACGGCGCCGCCACCGGAGTTCGGCGGTGACTGGCCGGAGCTGCTGGACGTGCGCGTCGACGGCGACGTGGTCGTGCAGGACGCGATCGTGTGGCTGAGCGACGTGACGGTCGGCGGCGACGTGCTTCTCGTGCGCGCGAACGAGGTCCTCATCAGCGGCCGCGTGGCCGGGCGCGTGCGCGGGACGACCGGGACGCTCTGGTCGTCGGCGGACGTCGGCGGCATCGACGTGCGGTTCGGGACGCGGGACCGGGGCCGTGACTTCCTGCCGGGCGCGGCGCTGGACGACGAGGACGGCGGGCTGCAGCTGCGCGAGGCGCACGTGCGCGGCCCGGTCACGACGCGCGGCGGCGCCGTGACCCTCGCGGAGACGGTCGTCGACGGGCCCCTGACGTCGTCGTCGCCGACGGGGGTGGTGCTGGCCGAGACCGCCGTGGGCGGCGCCGTCACCGTGCGCGACGCGTACGGGAGGGTGGTGCTCGGCGGTCTGCGCCGGTCCGACGGACCCTGGCACTGGATCGACGACGGGCAGCAGCGGCAGAGCCGGTACGGCTCGCTCACGCTCGAGCGCACCCTGGGCCGCGTGGAGGTGGAGCACACGGACGTCACGGGCGACCTGACCTGCGTCGGCAACGCCCTCCCCGTGCTGGTCGACCCGGCGACGACGACGGTGGGCGGTGCGCGCACGGGCGACTGCGCGTGACCTCGGCCGGTGACGACCCGCCGGTGACCTCGTCCGGCACCGATCCGACGCCGTGCGGGGTGCCGACCCGGCAGCGTGCGGCCGCTCGGGTCACCCGTCGGCGCCGCCGCCCGCGACCAGCTCCACCTCCCCCGCCGGGATCGTGCCGGCGGGGAACCAGACGGTGACGCGCGCGCGTCCGGGCGCGTCGACCGGCGCGACGACGGCGGTGACCCACGTGCCGTCGGCGGCGACGCGCACGTCCGCGGCCTCGACACCGCCCACGGTGACGCCCGTCGCGCCGTGCAGCCCGCTGCCCGTGACGGTGATCGTGCCGCCGGTCGTCGGCAGCGTGGCCGGTGCGAGGCCCGTGACCGCGGTGCCGGTGCCGTCCGGGACGTACGTGTAGGCGCCCGGCAGCACGACGTCGCGGCCGGGCAGGACGACGACGAGGTCGACGGTGCCGGGCATGCCGAGGGGGGCCTCGACCACGACCGAGGAGCCGTCCGCAGCCACGTCGAGCACCACCGCGGACGTGCCGCCGAAGGTCACGTCGGTGACGCCGGCCAGGCCCGTGCCCGTCAGGGTCACGTAGGTGCCGCCGGCCGCGGGACCCGCGGTGGGGGTGACGCCGCGGACGGCGCCCTCGCCGTCGCCCCCACCCCCGCCGCCGTCGTCGTAGGTGTACGCGGCGGCGAGGGTCGCGTCGGAGCCGTCGAGCAGGACCGTCGCGTCGACGACACCCGGTGCGTGCGCGGGCGTGCGCACCTCGACCGTCGTCCCGTCCGGGTCGGCGCGCTCGACCGCGACGACCGTGCCGCCGACGTCGACGCCCGTCGCCGTCGCGAGGCCCGAGCCGGTGATCGTGACGACGTCGCCGCCGGCCGTGCCGCCGGTCGCGGGCGTGAGCGCGTCGACGCGGGGTGCGACGTACGTGAGGACGCCCGCGTCGAGCTCGCCGTCGGGCAGGGCGAGGACGACGGGCGCGCCGCCCTCGCCCTCGACGGCCGGTGCCACGAAGGACACGCGCGTGTCGGTGACGACGAGGCCGGACACGGGCAGGCCGCCGACCGTCGCGTCGAGCACGCCGCCGAGGCCCGCGCCGTCGACGGCGACGCGACCGCCGGACGTCGGGAGGGTGTCGGGCGCGATGCCGTCGACGACGGCGCCCGGGCCGTCGCCGACGTAGGTGTACGTGAGCGGCGCCGGGTCGCGCCCCGGGACCGCGACGGTCACGTCGACGGGCCCGGGTTCGTGCGCCGGCGGCACGACCGACAGGGCACCCGGACCGATCCGACGCAGGGCCGTGGCGCGCACGCCGTCGAAGCGCACCGCGGCGGCGGTGCCCACCCGCGGACCCGTCAGCAGCACGCGGGCACCACCGGAGGCCGGCCCGTCGGCCGGGTGCAGCGCCACCGCCGCGGCGTGCCCGCGGTCCACGACCGCGCCGCCGACGACGTCCGCACCACTCGCGGCGCCCGGCCCGGCGACGACGTGCGACCCGGCGACCGCCACGGCCGCGCCGGCGCGCGCGTCCGTCACCGCCCCGCCCACCGCGAGCAGCGCCCCCACGACGTGCACCGCGACCACCCCTCCGACGCCGCGCCGGCCGCGTCCCCCCACCTGCGACATGGAGCCCCCCGCCCCGGGCCGCGTCCGGCCGTCCGGCCGGCGACGCGTCCCCCCGCATCACACCTCTCCGGGTGGCGGGTGCGCGACCCCCGGCGGCGTCCGGATCGTCCCGTTCGGTCGATGTTCACCCGCTGCCCGCCGGGGACCGCCTCCCGTCAGCGGCGCCGGCGGAACAGCAGCCCCGCCCCGACGCGCGCGACGACGAGCAGGGCCAGCCACCAGGCGACCGCGACGGCCACCGCGGAGCCGACGGGCGCGCCGAGCAGCAGCGCCCGCAGCGCGTCCGCGGTGGGCGTCACGGGGTTGAGCCCCGCGACGGTCGCGAGCACGCCGGGCATGGTGGCGACCGGGACGAAGGCGCTCGACAGGTACGGCAGGAACAGGATGACGAACGTGAAGCCGCTCGCCGCCTCCGGCCCGGACGCGACGAGCCCGATCGCCACCGCCACCCACGTGAGCGCGAGCACGTAGACCACGAGCACGCCGAGCGCGGCGGCCCAGTCCCCGGCCGACGCGGCCGGGTCGAACCCGACCAGCAGCGCGACGGCGACGACGAGCGCGGTGGACACCGCGTTGCGCGCGAGGCTCGCCACGACGTGCCCGGTGAGCACCGCACCGGCCGGGACCGGCATGCTGCGGAAGCGGTCGACGATGCCGTTCGTCATGTCGCTCGCGACGTCCACGGCGGTCGTCGCGGCGCCGTACCCGGCGGTGAGCAGCACGATCGCCGGCACGACGAAGTCCACGTACGCGATACCGGTGCTGATCGCGCCGCCGAAGACGTAGACGAACATGAGCAGCAGCACGACGGGCAGCAGCACCGCGAGCAGCAGCGTGTCGAGCTGGCGCGTGGAGCGGCGCAGGCTCCGGCCGACCAGCGCGAGGGTGTCGCGCACGGCGTCGCGCGCGCCCGGCGGCGGCGGGACGGGGCGCGGGGTGAGGTCGAGGACGGTCATCGGGGCTCCTGGTGGGACGGGCGGGACGTGGCGGGCGTGGTCGAGGGCGGGGTGGACGCCGCGGCGCCCGACGCGGCGAGCGCGGGCGAGCGGTCTCCGGCCGGTACGGGGACACCGGCGTCGTGCCCGGTCAGGGCGAAGAAGGCGTCGTCGAGCGTGGGCGTGCGCACCTGCCAGTGCTCGACGGCGAGGCCCCGGTGCTCCACGTCGCCGAGGACGCGCCGCACGTCGGCGACCGTGCCGTCGGTCGCGAGCCGCTCGGTGGTGCCGTCCGCGAGCGCGAGCTCGACGTGCGCCGGTCCGACGGCGGCCTTGAGCTGCGCGGCGGTGCCCTCGGCGACGACGACGCCGCGGTCGATGACCGCCACCCGGTGCGCGAGCGCATCGGCCTCCTCCAGGTACTGCGTCGTGAGCAGGACCGTCCCGCCCGCCGTGACGACGGATCGGACCACGTCCCAGAGCGCCGCGCGGCTGCGCGGGTCCAGTCCTGTGGTGGGCTCGTCCAGGACGAGGACCTGGGGTCGGCTCAGCAGGCTGACGGCGAGGTCGAGGCGCCGCCGCATGCCGCCCGAGTAGGTGCGCACCGTGCGTCGCGCCGCGTCGGTGAGGTCGAAGAGCGCGAGCATCTCGTCGACGCGCGGGCGTGCCTGCTGCCGCGGGAGGTGCGCCAGGCGGGCCGCGAGCCGCAGGTTCTCCTCACCCGTGAGCAGCTCGTCCACGGCGGCGTACTGGCCGGTGAGGCTCAGGGCGGCACGGACGCGGGCCGGCTCGCGGCGCACGTCGAACCCGGCGACGCGGGCCGTGCCGCCGTCCGGCGCGACGAGCGTCGCCAGGATCCGCACCGCCGTCGTCTTCCCCGCGCCGTTGGGCCCCAGCAGGGCGAGGACCTGTCCGCGGCGGGCGGTCAGGTCGACGCCGTCGAGCACGGTCCGGCCGCCGTAGGCCTTGCGCAGGCCGCGGACCTCGATGACGGGCTCGTCCATCGGGCACCTCCTTCTGTGTACGTCGCAAACTGTGTGTGTATGTCATACACACTTGTACGATCGGACGTCAATGGACGAGCACCTCGCGTCTCCGTCGACGACGGCGGACGAGCAGCACCGCGACGCCGCGCGCGCGGCCGCCGACGCCGCCGCGGCGGCGGGC
>NZ_JBFTEP010000199.1:0-4553 GCF_047229365.1 Cellulomonas pasadenensis
CCCCCCCCCCCCCCCCTTTACACCCCCACCCGCCCCCCCGCGATCGGCTTTTGGGCTCGGGGGGCCGGGTTTTGTTAACCCCCCCCCGCCGGGGGGGGGGGGGGGCGGCGGGGGCGGGCGGCGCTGGTGACCGCCGCGCGTGGGGCATGCTCGTCGGGTGAGCGTGCCTGATCCCGCGTCCGTGCCCGTGCCCGTGCCCGTGCCCGTGCTGGACCACGTGCCGGACGTCCGGCTCCTGGCGCTCGACATGGACGGCTCGCTGCTCGACGAGGCCAAGCGCGTCCACCCCACGTTCTGGCCGCTGCTCGACGCGCTGCTGGGGCGCGGGGTCACCGTGTGCCCGGCGAGCGGCCGCCAGTACGCGACGCTGCGCCGCTCGATGGGTCGCGACGACCTCGTCTACCTGGCGGAGAACGGCGCGTACGTCGTCCGCGACGGGGCGCCGCTCGCGGTCGACGGCCTGGACCTCGACCTCGCGCGCGACGTGGTCCGGCGGGTGCGCGCGGCGGCCGCCGACCTCGACCTGGGGGTCGTGCTGTGCGGCGAGCGCAGCGCGTACGTCGAGCGCACGGACGACGCCTTCCTCGCGCAGTGCGAGCCCTACTACGCCCTGCTCGAGCGGGTCGACGACCTCACGGCGGTCGACGACACCGTGCTCAAGGTGGCGGTGTACGACTTCGGCGGCGCGGAGGCCGGCGCCGGGCCGGCGCTGGCGTCGTTCGGCGACGTGGCGCGCGTCCTCGTCTCGGGTGAGCACTGGGTGGACGTCATGAGCCCGACCGCCGACAAGGGCACCGCGCTGCGGGCCGTGCAGGCCGCGCTCGGCGTGGGGCCGGAGCACACGATGGCGTTCGGGGACTACTTCAACGACGTCGGCATGCTCGCGGCGTCGGACTGGTCGTTCGCGATGGCGAACGGGCACCCCGACGTGCGCGCCGGCGCCCGGTTCGTCGCGCCGTCCAACGACGAGAACGGCGTCGTCCGGACCGTCGCGTCGGTCCTGCGGATCGACGTCCCGGGCCTGGACGCGCGGGGCGCCTGAACCGGCTCCGGACCTGCACCCGGCGCCCGCCCGGCGTGCGCGCGGCACGGCACGGGCGTGGGATGGGGGCATGCAGACACGACACATCGCCGACGTCCCCGTGAGCGCCATCGGCCTCGGCGGGATGCCCATGTCCATCGAGGGCCGCCCCGACCGCGAGCGCTCGATCGCCACGATCCACGCCGCCCTCGACGCGGGCGTCACGCTCGTCGACACCGCGGACGCGTACCACCTGCACGCCGACGAGGTCGGCCACAACGAGGAGCTCATCGCCGAGGCGCTGCGCACGTGGCACGGCGACTCGTCGTCCGTGCTGGTCGCCACCAAGGGCGGCCACCTGCGCCCGGGCGACGGGTCGTGGACCGTGAACGGCCGGCCGGAGTACCTGAAGAAGGCCGCGCAGGAGTCCGCGCGCCGGCTGGGCGTCGAGGCGATCGGCCTCTACCAGTTCCACCGCCCGGACCCGGAGGTGCCCTACGAGGAGTCGGTCGGCGCGATCGCCGAGCTGCTCGACGCGGGCACGATCCGGCTCGCGGGCATCTCCAACGCGAACCCCGAGCAGATCCGCGCGGCGCAGGAGGTGCTGGGCGGGCGGCTCGCGTCCGTGCAGAACCAGTACTCGCCCGCCTTCCGGTCGTCGCAGGCGGAGCTCGACCTGTGCGCCGAGCTGGGCGTCGCGTTCCTGCCGTGGAGCCCGCTCGGCGGCATCGGCAAGGCGGGTGACCTCGGGGAGACGTTCGCGCCGTTCGCCGAGGTGGCCGAGGCGCACGGCGTCAGCCCGCAGCAGGTCGCGCTCGCGTGGGAGCTCGCGCAGGCGGACGTCGTCGTCCCGATCCCCGGTGCGTCCCGCCCCGCGTCGATCCAGGACTCGGTGCTGGCGGCCGACCTGGAGCTGACGGCCGAGGAGCGCGAGCGCCTGCACGCCACCCGCGACTGACGCCCGTCCGCACCGCCGGAACCGCAGGACCGGTCGTCCCGCACGACCGGCCCTGCGGTCCGCGCGTCACCCTCCCGACCACTCCTCGAGCAGCTCGCGCTCCAGGAGCGCGACCTGGATGCGCAACGCACCGAGCAGCTCCTCGCGGTTCGGCGGTGCGCTCGTGCGGTACGCCCAGGCCGTGTCCCCGTCGCCGTCGCGGGTGCGGACGAGCGCGAACACGAAGTCGGGGCGGTCACCCTGCTCGAGCGGGTGCATCCGGATCCCGGGGAGCACCTCGCCGACCGGCCGCCGCCCGTCGTGCGCGTCGCCCGCCGCCCGGCTGCCCGGCCCGGTCCGGTCCGTCTGGTCGTCCACGTCGCCACCGTAGCGACGCCCGGTACCCCACCGCGGCGGGGCGCTCAGCCCTGGAGGTCGTACGAGCGGACGAGCACCGCGTGCTCGACGCCCGCGGCGCGGCCCGCCTCGGCCGTCATCTCCGGGAGGAAGTCCGCCGGCGCGGGGTGCCACGGGAGCCCGGCAAGGTACTGCGCGTGCGCCTCGAGCGACGCGATCCCGCGGCGCAGCGGCTCGCCCGACACGTCGACCGCGTGCGTCGGCCGGGTGTGGCCGGCGACGAGCAGCCGGCGCACGCCCCACGGCTCCAGGCCCTCGTCGAGCAGGTCGGTGAACACCCAGCGGTTACCGGCGTCGCGCACGCCGTCGAGCGTCGCCAGGCCCGCCGCGCGGTGGTCGGCCTGGTTGAGCCCCCAACCGACCTCGTTCTCCCACGTCATCGTGAGCACGGTGTCGGGGCGGAACCGGCGGACGGCGGCGGCGACGTCCCGGCGCAGCGCGAGCGACGGCTCGAGCACGCCGTCCGGGTGGTGCAGCAGGTCGACCTGCGTGACGCCGACGACGGCCCCGGCGGCCACCTGCTCGGCGGCGCGCAGGCGCCCGGTCTCCGCCGGCGGGGACGCGTCCATGCCGGCCTCGCCGTGCGTGAGCAGCAGGTACGCGACGTCGACGCCGCGGTCCGTCCACCGCGCGACCGCGCACGACGCGCCGTACTCGAGGTCGTCGGGGTGGGCGACGACGCACAGCACGCGCGTCAGGTCGTCCTCGGGCAGCGCGGGCAGCGACTCGGCCATGCGACGAGCCTAGGGACGCGCCGCACGGGTGGCCATGCCGGCCGTGGACGCCCCGGGGACGAGGCACGGCGGGACCCCCACGACGCCGGTCAGGACGCGAGCGCCCGCTCGAACGCCTCGAGCACGCGCGGCGAGAACAGCACGAACCGCACGACCGCGACCGTGGCGGCGTCGCCGACCTCCGCGTGCCACCCCCGTACGGCGCCCACCGCCACGCGCGCGACCTCGGCGGCGTCCCACCCGTAGACGCCCGCGCCGACCGCGGGGAACGCCACGCTCGTCGCACCGAGCCCGGCCGCGACGTCCAACGACCGCACGAAGCACGACGCCAGCAGGCGCGGGTCGGTCTCGCCCGCGTGCCGGTTCGGCCCCACGGTGTGCACCACCGAGCGCGCCGGCAGGTCGAACGCGGGCGTCGCGACGGCGTCACCGACGGGCAGGCCGTCGGGCAGGGCGCCGCGCCGCAGCTCCCGGCACGCCGCCAGCAGGCCCGGCCCCGCCGCCGCGTGGATCGCACCGTCGACCCCCCCGCCACCGAGCAGCGAGGAGTTCGCCGCGTTGACGACGACGTCGACGCGCTCCGCCGTGATGTCGCCCTGCACCGCCTCGACCCGCACGCGCCCATCCTGACGTCACGCGCCCGGCCGCGCACCGCGGCGCCACCCCGCCGGACGTCCTTGGCCGGCCACGAGCAGCCGCGAGAACACGCCGCCGGCCGACGCCCCCGACCACGGACGTCCCGCCGACCAGGGACGCCGCGCCGACCACAGATTTCCCCGCCGACCAGGAGACCGCACCCTTCCCCCACCGCTGACCCGGTGCGCGCCTCCTCCCGCCGCCACCCAGCCCCTCACCCCCGGCGGTGTCCACGGCGAACGGGGTCTGGTGTGCGGATATCGGCCTGCATCCGCACACCACACCCCGTTCGGCACGGACGGCGGGTGCGGCGCCGCGGTGGGGGGCGGTCAGGGAGAGGGTCATGGGGGTCGGAGGGTGCCGTGACGTCGGCGGGTGCGTCCACAGGTGCCGTCCACACCCCTGTGCCCGGACCGTCGCGGTGCAGGTCGCGCGCTGCACACAGCTGTGGACAGGCATGTGGATGACGGGCTGCCCTCACCCGTCCGTGCTGGGCTAGCGTGCGCGCATGGCGCAGCGTGGCAGCCGGACCGAGGTGGAGCTCGTCGAGGACGACGAGCCGAACCGCGCACGCCCTGCGCCGCGTGCCGAGCCGGCGGCCGCCGCCTCGTCCGTCCGACCGGCCGCCGACCCGGACCCCGACCCGGCAGCCGACCCGCCTGTGACCCACCGGTCGCGCCGCCGCCGCCGGCGTGCGCTCGCCGCGGCGGGCGGCGCCGGCGCGGTCGCGCAGCGCGGGGCGCAGCTCGTCACCGACGCGGTCGCGTATACACATCAGACGCAGCCGCCGATGCAATGAATGTGGAGT
>NZ_JBFTEP010000200.1:0-4427 GCF_047229365.1 Cellulomonas pasadenensis
CCGAGTACGCCGAGGAGGCGCTCGCCGACGCGGCGGCCGTCCGCGGCGCCGCGCGGACCCGGGCGCAGCGGGTCGGGGCGGTCGTCGTCGGCGCCGCGGGCGTCCTCGCGTACCAGCCGGCGTTCTTCCTCGGCACCGGGCGCAACGGGGTCGCGGTCGGCACGGTCATCGCGCTCGGGTCGGCGCCGGTGGTGACGGGCCTGGTCGCGTGGGCGGTCCGGCGCGAGCGGCCCACCGCCACGTGGGGCGTCGCCACCGCCCTCGCGACGGTCGGCGTGGCGGTGCTCGGGCTGGGGGCACCGGGCGGCGCCGCGGGCGCGGTCGACCCGATCGGCGTCCTCGGCTCGCTCGGCGCCGGCGCGGCCTACGCGCTGTACACGCTGGCCGGGGCGGCGCTCATCGACGGCGGCTGGTCGTCGACGTCGACGATGGGCGCCCTGTTCGGGACGGCCGGTGCGGTGAGCGTGCCCGTCCTGCTCGTCGTGGGCACCGGTGCCCTGACGACGCCGGCGGGGCTGGTGCAGGTGGCGTGGCTCGGCCTCGTCACGACGACGCTCGCGTACGTGCTCTTCGGGTACGGCCTCGCGCGGCTCGGCGCCGCCACCGTCGCCACGCTCACGCTCGCCGAGCCCCTGACCGCCACGGTCCTGGGTCTCGCGCTGCTGCACGAGCGGCTCGCGCCGGCGTCGGTGGTCGGCCTCGCGGTGCTCGCGGGCGGCCTGCTCGTGCTCGCGTCCGGCGCGCGCCGCGCACCCCGCACCGCCGTCCCGGCCTGACCGCCGGCACGGTCCGGCCGACGGCGCTCACCCGCCGAGCGCCGTCCGCACCGCGAGCAGCAGCACCACGAGCGCGCCGACGCGCCCGGTCCAGCGGCGTCCGCGCGGCCCCGTGAGGGCACGGCCCGCCCACGCACCCGCCGTCCCGAGCAGCAGCTGCCACGCCGCCGACGTGACCGCCGCGGCGAGCACGAACGCGACCCGCTGCGTCGGCGACGTCAGCGTCGTCGTCGCCGACCCGGTCGTGAGGGCCACGAAGTAGACGACGGTCGTCGGGTTGACCACCGTCGCGCCCAGCACGAACCAGAACGCGCGCGTGGGGGTGACGCCGCGCGCGAGCGCCGCTCCGGGCACGGGCGGCCCGGCAGCCGCGGACGGCACCTCCGCCGTGGCTCCGCCCGCGGGTCGCGACGCCGTGCCTCGCGATGCCGCGCCGGGGTCGTCAGCGCCGGGGTCGTCCGGGCCGGGGTCGCGTCCCGACGTCCGCAGGAGCAGCAGCGCCACCACGAGCAGCACCGCCGCCGACACCCACCGCACGGGCTCCGCCGCGCGCTCGAGCGCGGGCGCCAGCGCCGCACCGGCCACGACGGCCACCGTGGCGTACGCGCCGTCGACCACCGCCGCGCCCAGGCCGGCGGCGCACCCGGTGCGCCACCCGTGCCGTGCCCCCAGCAGGACGATCACGGCACCGACCGCGCCGACGGGCACCGCGATGCCGACGCCGGCCAGCGCCCCGGCCGCCGCGGCCGTCCCGATGCCCGTCACGGCGCCGAGCATGCCGTGCAGCACCACGCCCCCGCAGCCGCTTTCCCCGCCCTGCGAGCCCACCCACGCCCGCGACCGCACCGGCCGAGCCTCCTCGTCCCGCGCGTCCTGCACCGTCGACCGCGGCAGCGCGCACCGAGTGCGGTCGTTGCGACTACCGCACTGGGCGGGAGGTACCGCGCTCGGTGGGAGGTACCGCGCTCGGTGGGAGGTGTACCGCGCACGGTGACGGTGTCGCATCCTCCGTCGGGGGCGCACGCCGTGCCGCTCGCACCGGCGTCGCCGCTCGGCCCTAGGGTGTGCCCGAGCCTCGTCGCCCGGGGCCCCGCCCGACCCGAGGACGCCCGTGAGCAGCCCCGACGCCCCCCACCCCGCCGCGCCGGCCGCCGGACCGGCCGCGCCGCCGGCCGCCGTCACCGACCCGCCCACCGCCGAGGACCCGGGCGCAGCCAGCGGCTCCGCCACCACCGCGCCGCCGCCCGTGCTCGGCGCCCCCGAGCGCCCCGGCGACGAGGGCACGCGCGCCCTGCAGCACGACGCCCGCCGCCCGCCGCGGTGGTGGGGCAAGGCGCTCGCGATGGCGGTCGTCGCGGTCTTCGTGGCGATCTTCGCGTGGGACGCCCTCGGCGCCCTCGGCGGGCTGTTCGTCAACCTGCTCATCGCGTTCTTCCTGGCGCTCGCGCTGGAGCCGATCGTCGTGTGGCTCGTGCGGCACGGGTGGCGGCGCGGCGCCGCCGCGGCGTTCGCGCTGATCGGCGGGCTCGTGCTCGTGGTCGTCGTGCTCGCGCTGTTCGGCAACCTGTTCGTGCAGCAGCTCGTGCAGCTCGTCGAGAACGTGCCCGAGCTGTACGCCGACGCGCGCACCGCGGTGGGCGAGCGCTTCGGCGTCGAGGTGCCGGAGACGGACGACCTGCTGCGGCAGGCGACGGAGGCGTGGGGCGGCGACGTCGCGAGCGGCGCGCTGCTCGTCGGCACGACGATCCTCGGCGGCCTCTTCGCGACGCTGACGATCCTGCTCGTCACGTACTACCTGCTGGCCGCCGGGCCGCGGTTCCGGGCGTCGATCTGCCGGTGGCTGACGCCGAACCGCCAGCAGGAGGTGCTGCGCCTCTGGGAGATCACGCAGGTCAAGGTCGCCGACTTCATCAACACGCGCATCGTCCTGGCCGCGATCGCCACCGTCGCGACGTTCGCGTTCCTCGCGATCCTCGGCACGCCGTACTCGCTGCCGCTGGCGCTGTTCACCGGCGTGGTGTCGCAGTTCGTGCCGACGATCGGCACGTACATCGGCGGTGCGCTGCCGATCGTCGTCGCGCTGACCTCGCAGGGCGTGCCGCAGGGGCTCGGCGTGCTCGCCTTCATCCTCGGGTACCAGCAGGTCGAGAACCTGTGGCTCGCGCCGAAGGTCTCGGCGCGCGCGCTGGAGATGAACGCGGCCGTCTCGTTCGTCGTCGTGCTGGCCTTCGGGGCCGTGTTCGGGGCGCTCGGCGCGTTCCTCGCCCTGCCGATCGCCGCGACGATCCAGGCGGTCGCGAACACGTACGTGCAGCGCCACGAGCTCGTGCAGTCGCACATGCTGCACGACCCGGGGGAGACGCCGGCGGACGCGCCGCGCCGCGGCGGCACGAACGCCGAGCGGACGCGGGAGGCGGCGCGGGAGGTCGAGCAGCGGCACGCCGACGGCGTGCAGTGACGCCCGCCCGCTGACCAGCCGGCGCGCCCGTCGGCCGGTCGGCGCGCCCGCGACCCGGCCCGAGCGCGGAGGACCGCGTCAGCCCGCGCTGCCGCCGAACGCCGCCGCCCACACCTCGCGGAACAGCGCGGACGCCTCCGGCGAGGCCCACGCGTCCGTCGTGAGCAGCACCAGCACGACGTCGGAGACCGGGTCCGTCCACCACGTCGCGCCGAGCCCGCCGTCCCAGCCGTGGCTGCCGGCGTGCCGGCCGTCGGGCGCGTCGACGCGGCACAGGCCGATGCCCAGGCCCCACGCGCCGCCCGTGTCGGCGCCCAGCGGGCCGACGTGCGGGCGCAGCATGTCGGCGACGGTGGCCGCCGCGAGCACGCGGGTGCCGTCGGCGGCCGTCCCGCCCGCGCGCAGCATGCGGGCGAACGCGTGCAGGTCGGCGACCGTCGACACCAGGCCGCCACCCCCGTCGGGGAACGCCGGCGGCCGCGCCCACTGCCCGTCCGGCTCGTCGTAGACGAGCGGTGCGCCGTCGGGACCCGTCACCCACTGCCGGCCGAGGCGCGCGAGGCGGTCGGGCGGCACGTGGAACTCGGTGCCCGGCATGCCCACCGGGTCGAGCACGCGCGCCCGCAGCACCGCGGGCAGCGCACCGCCGGCCGCCCGCGCGACGAGCACCCCGAGCAGCTGCAGGGGCAGGTGGTAGCGCCACCGCGTGCCGGGCTGCTCCGACAGGGGCACCTCGGCGACGACCCGCACCCACGTGTCGGGGTCCGGGGCCGCCTGCGGCGCGGGCGGGCCGGCGTGCAGCCCCCGCGCGGCCAGCGCCTCCAGGACGGGGTCGGCGTGGGTCGCGGTGAAGTCCATGCCCAGGCCGGCGCGGGACTCGAGGAGGTCGCGCACGGTCGTCGGCCGCTCGGCGGGCACGGTGGCGTCGAGCGGCCCGCGGGGGTCGACGAGCACGCGCCGGTCGGCGAGCTCGGGCAGCCACGTGTCGACGGGCGCGTCGAGCGCCAGGAGGCCGGCGTCGACGAGCGCGAGCGCGGCCGCCGCGACCACCGGCTTCGTCACCGACGAGATCCGGAACAGCGAGTCCGGCCGCACGGGCCGGCCGGGCGACGCCTCGCCGGCGGCGCCGGTCACGACGTCGCCGGCGTGCGCGACGAGCCACGCGGCGCCGTGCGTGCGCCCGTCGGCGAGGG
>NZ_JBFTEP010000201.1:0-4395 GCF_047229365.1 Cellulomonas pasadenensis
TGGCGGGGCGCCGCGCTGCGCGTGCACCTCGCGTCGCGCGTGCGGGCCGGGCGCTCGCGGGTGCGGGCGTCGTGGCTGCTGGTGCTGCAGGCGTCGGTCGCCGCGGGGCTCGCGTTCGCGGTCGCACGGTACGTCGTCGGGCACGAGTACCCGTTCTTCGCGCCCGTCAGCGCGTGGGTGTCGCTCGGGTTCGCGCGCGACCGCTCGCTGCGGCGGGTCGCCGAGCTCGCCGCGGGGGTCGCGATCGGCGTCGCCGCGGGCGACCTGGTCGTGCACCTGATCGGCTCCGGCCCGTGGCAGATGGCGCTCGTGCTGTTCCTCGCGGCGATGGTGGGCCGGCTGCTCGACGCCGGCCCCATGCTGACCACGCAGGCGGGCGTGCAGGCGATCGTCATCGTCGGGCTGCCCGCGATCCCCGGCACCGGGCCGTTCGACCGGTGGGTCGACGCGATCGTCGGCGGCGGCGTGGCGCTCGCGGTCGTCCTGCTGCTGCCCACCGACCCCCGCCGGCACGCGCGCCGGCTCGGTCGCGGCGCGGTGCAGGAGCTCGCGGGCATGCTCACGGTGGTCGCGCGGGGCCTGGCGCGGCCGTCCGCCGACGACCTGGAGCAGGCACTGCTCACCGGGCGGGCGTCGCAGCCCTCGCTCGACGAGTGGCTGTCGGTGACCCGGTCGTCGGCCCAGCTCGCGCGGCTGGCGCCCGCGCACCGGCGGCACCGGCCGGAGCTCGAGCGGATGCTCGACGTCGCGGTGCTGCTCGACCGTGCGATGCGCAACGCGCGCGTGCTCGCCCGCCGCGCGCGGCGCACCGTCGCCGACGGGCGCGCGACCCCGGCGCTGGCGGACGCCCTCACCCAGGTCGCGCGCGGCACCGAGGACCTGGCTCTCGCCGTCGCGACCGGCACCGACCCCCGGCAGGCCCGCGAGCGCCTGCTCGCCGTGGCCCGCACGCTCGACCCGCACGCCGTCGCGCCCGACGACTGGCAGGCGCAGTCCCTCGTGCTGCTGCTGCGCTCGCTCGTCGTCGACCTGCTCGAGGCAGCGGGCGTGCCGCCCGGCGAGGCGCGGGTCGCGCTGCCCGAGCTGTAGCGCGCCACGACCGCCCGCGACGAGTGCGTAGGCTCGGCGCGTGGACATCATCGGCCTGGCCCAGGTGTGGCTCTTCCTGCTGTTCTACCTGGTCATCTTCGGGCTCAGCGCCTGGGCGCTCGTCGACTGCCTGCGCCGCCCCGCCGGTGCCTTCACGGCCGCGGGCAAGCGCACGCGCACCTTCTGGACGTGGGTGCTGGTAGCCGCCACCGCGGTCGCGTTCATCAGCATCCCGCCGCCGCTGGGCCTGCGGCTGCCGTTCCCGAGCTTCCTCGCGCTCGTCAGCGCCGCCGCGGCGATCATCTACCTCGTCGACGTGCGTCCCGCCGTCGCGCCGTACACGCGGCGCCGCGGGCCGGGCGGGCCGTCGCGGGGCGGCTGGTGACGGGCACGGCCGCGCGCGCCGGCGGGGCGAGCGACGCCGGCACCGGCCACGTCGGGACGGCCGCGGTGCCGCTCGCGCTCGTGCGGCGCGGCGACCTCGTCGAGTCGGTGCACGCCGGGCACGTCGTCGTGCTCGCGCCCGACGGGTCGGTGCGGCTCGCGCTCGGCGACCCCGACGTGGTCGTGTGGCCGCGCTCGTCCCTCAAGCCGCTGCAGGCCGTCGCGATGCTGCGCAGCGGCCTCGACGTCGACGGCGAGCGGCTGGCGCTCGCGTGCGCGTCGCACAACGCGGAGGATGGCCACCTCGACGTCGTCCGCGGCGTGCTCGCGGCGGCCGGCCTCACCGAGGACGACCTGCAGAACACCCCCGACTGGCCGCTGCACGCCGAGGCGGCGTTCGCGTGGCGCACCGCCGGGCACGGCGCCGCGCCGGTGACGCAGAACTGCTCGGGCAAGCACGCCGCGATGCTGGCCACGTGCCGGGCCGCGGGCTGGGACACCGCCACGTACCGCGATCCCGCGCACCCGTTGCAGCGCGCGGTCGTGCAGGCGGTCACCGACCTCACGGGTGACGCCCCCGCGCACACCACGGTCGACGGGTGCGGCGCGCCGCTGCTGTCCACGACGCTGCGCGGGCTCGCGCGGGCGTTCGGCCGCGTCGCGGCGGCCGCGGCGGGGCCGGGGACGGGGCCCGAGGCGCGCGTCGGCCGGGCGATGGCGGCGCACCCCTGGCACGTCGGCGGCACGGGCCGCGACGTCACCGCGGTCATGCAGGCCGTGCCGGGCCTCGTCGCGAAGGACGGCGCCGACGGCGTGTACGCCGCGGGGCTGCCCGACGGCGGTGCGGTCGCGCTCAAGGTCGCCGACGGCGCCGGCCGGCCGCGCGCCGCCGTGCTCGCCGCCGCCCTCACGGTCGCGGGCGTCGACCCGGCGCTGCTGCGGGACGTCGCCGCGACGCCCGTGCTCGGGCACGGGCAGCCGGTCGGCGCCGTGAAGGCGACGTTCGGGACCGGCCGGTGAGGGCGGTCGTCCAGCGCGTGACGCGCGCGGCCGTGCGCGTCGACGGCGAGGTCGTCGGCGAGATCACGCGGCCCGGGCTGCTCGCGCTCGTCGGCGTCACGCCCGGCGACGGCCCCGCGCAGGTGGAGGTGGTCGCCCGCAAGATCGCCGAGCTGCGCATCCTGCGCGAGGAGCGCGCCGCCGTCGACGTCGGCGCCCCCGTGCTCGTCGTCAGCCAGTTCACGCTGTACGCGGACGTGCGCAAGGGACGGCGTCCCACCTGGAACGCGGCCGCACCGGGGGCCGTCGCGGAGCCGCTCGTCGCGGCGGTCGTCGACGCGCTGCGGGCGCGGGGCCTCGAGGTGGCGACCGGGCGGTTCGGCGCCGACATGCAGGTGGAGCTCGTCAACGACGGTCCCGTGACGATCCTCGTGGAGTCCGCGCCGGCGGGCTGAGCCGCCCGGCCGACCCCGTCAGCGCAGGCCCACGGCCACGCCGTCCGCGGTCCAGCCGACGAGCGGCTGGGAGCGGGGCGACACGCTCACCACGTCGCGCGGCACCGTGAGCGGCGTGGCCGCCCGACCGTCGCCCAGCCCGAGCCGCAGCAGCACGGTCCCACCGCCGTCCTCGTCCGTGACCGGCACGTAGAGCTGCTGCCCGTCGGTGGCCGCCGGCCCGGCGGGGTACTGGTCGTGCACACCGTGCGTGCGCTGCCACAGCGGTGCCCCCGTGCGCGCGTCGTACGTGTGCACCCCGTCGGGTGCGAGGGCGTGCACGCGTCCCCGCACGACGAGGGCGGACTCGACACCCGGCAGCGAGACGCTCCAGCGTTGCGCGCCGGTCGTCGTCGCGAGGGCGTGCAGACCGTCCGCGGTCACGGCGAGGACGAGGCCGCCGGCGCTGCCGTCGTCGACCGCCGCGACGAGCGGCGTGCCCGGCAGGCGGACGTCGCGCTGCGGCGTCGCCAGCCGCCAGCCGTCGTCGTCGAGCACGAGGAGGCCGTCGTCCTCGGGCAGGCTGAGCCCCCCGCCCGTCCGCGCGGTCGGGCCCGCCGCGACGTGCCGCAGCACCGTGCCGTCCCGCGCGACGAGGTCGAACCCGCCTCTGCCGGGCACCGCGACGGCGTCGCCGGCCCGCCGCAGGCGCAGCGCCGCCGGTTCCCCGGCCGCGGGGCCGATCGTCACGGGCGGGCGGCGCCACAGCTCCTCGCCGGTCGCCACGTCGACGGCCCGCACCAGCACGGCGTCCGGCTCCACCGGGTGGCCGAGGACCGCCACGTCGCCGAGGAGCGCCAGGGACGTGGCGGGCACGGACGGGCGGGCCGCGGACGCGGCATCGTGGGCGGCGCCCGCGGCGCCCACGTCGCTCGGCGCTGCCGTCACGTCGTGGTCGGCGACGACCGCGCCGTCCGACGTCCGAACCGCGACGAGCCGCGACGTCGTGGCCGGCACCTCCTGCGAGGTCAGGCCGGCGTCGCGCGACCACGCGTCGGTGACGAGGCAGACGAGCCGGCCGGGGCGGGCGGTGCCCGGCGCGAGCGGGCCGTCGCACGTGGGGAACGGGGTGCCGATCGCGTCCTCTGCGTCGGCGGGTGCGCTGGTGAGCGGCAGGACCCACGCGTCCGCGCCGGTGGCCGGGTCGAGCGCGACGAGCTCGGTGCCGGTCGCGGTCTCGCGCGCCCCGAGCCGGCCGTCGCCCGCGGGCACGACCGGGTACGGGAGCCGGTCGACCGGTACCCGCCACACCTCGGCGAGCGTCTCCGGGACGGGCGCGCGCACGCCGGGGACCGCGCGCAGCTCGGCGAGGACGGCGCGCTCGCGCGCGTCGGTGACGAGCTGCGCACCGAGCAGCGCGACCGCGACGGCGCCGACCCCCGCGGCGAGCGCCCGCCGGCGGCGGCGGCGCGCCCGGGGGGTGCCCGGC
>NZ_JBFTEP010000202.1:0-4360 GCF_047229365.1 Cellulomonas pasadenensis
GGCCGGCGCGGCCCGGGCGAGCCGTACGGCGGCGGCGGGGGCGGGGGCGTCCACCCGGCGGGCGGACCCGCGGGGTGCGGCGGTACGCCACCCCACGGCGGGGCGGCCGGCGGGCTCGTCGGCTGCGTGGTGGCGGGGTAGGGGCCGGCGGACGTCGCGGCCGACGCGGTGCCGGTGGCGTAGCCGGGGGCGTAGCCGGGCGTGGCGCCCGTCGTCGGGCCCGCCGCGGGGCCCGCACCGGGCGTCCCGTAGGGCGCCGTGGGGTGCACGGGACCGTAGGGCTGCGGCCCGTAGGGCGCGCCGGGCGCGACCCACGGCCCGGGCCGCGGCGGTCCGCCGCGCCGGCGCACGGCCAGCACGACGAGCGCGACGAGCCCGCCGACGAACGCGAGCCACAGCAGGCCGGAGAACCAGCCGGTGCCGTCCCAGAACCACCACCAGCTGTCGCCGCGGGCGAGGCCGACGAGGACGAAGCCGAGCGCGCCGAGCAGGGCGACGTCGCCGGCGCCGGCCACGAGCTGCTCGAGGTGGATGCGGCCGTCGCGCTGCTCGGGCAGGAGCGCCCACGCGACGCCGTACAGCAGGAGACCGAGCCCGCCGAGCAGGAACGTGACGGCGAGGACGCCGCGCACGAGGAGCGGGTCGACGTTGAGGCGGGCCGCGACCCCGCCGGCGACGCCGCCGATCCAGCGGTCCTCGGAGCGGTAGAGACCGGTGCGGCGCACGCCGGCCCAGAAGCCCTGCGCGCCGGTCGGCTGCGGCCCGTCCGGGGCGGGGTGGGGGGCGCCGGCCGACGGGCCGGGGCCGTTGCCGGGCTGGGGGCCCGGGGCGCCGGCGCCGGGGCCGGCAGGGGTCTGCGTGTCCATGGCTCGATCCTGTCGCCGGGCCGGGCCGGCGGGCATCGGGGACGACCCCTGACCCGACCCTGGTCCCACCCGGGTACCGCGGCCCGACATCCCCTGACCTGCCCCGGACCAGCGCGGACGGGGCTCGGCACGGCGGCCCGGACGTGTGACGATCGGTGCGTGACCACCGCACCCGCACCCGTCCCGGCGCCCGGCGTCGGCGCGTCGGCGCGCCCGCGGCTCCCGCTGCGCCGTCCCGAGCGGGGCGGCTGGTTCGCGGGCGTGGCCGTCGGGCTCGCCGCCCACCTCGACGTGCCGGTCGCCGTGGTGCGCGTGGCCCTCGTGGCGCTCGTGCCCGTCGCCGGGGCGGGGCTCGTGCTCTACGTCTTCTTCTGGCTCACGGTTCCGGTCGGTGACCCCGCGGCCGCCGCGACCGGCGCGCGCCCGAGCGCGCTGCAGCGGCTCGCGCGGCGGCAGACCCTGCGGGGAGACGGCCGGCGCGTGGCGCTCGCCGACCTCGCGCTCGGCGCGCTGCTCGTGCTCGCCGCGGGCGTGCTCGTCGCCGTGCGGCTCGGAGCCCAGGTCGACTCCACGTGGGTCCTGCCCGCGCTGCTCGTGCTGGTCGGCCTCGGCCTGGCGTGGAGCCAGCTCGACGCGGTGCAGCGCCCCACGGGCGACCGTCGGCGCATCAGCGTGCTGCGCCTCATCGGCGGCGTGCTGCTCGCGGCCGCAGGCGTCCTGCTGCTGGTGGGGGAGAGCGTCGGGCGCGGCGTCGAGCCGGCGCTGATGGTGCAGGCCGGGATCGGTGCCCTGGCCGTGCTGCTGGGCGTCGGGCTGGTGCTCGCGCCGTGGTGGGTGCGGCTGGTGCGCGAGCTCGGCGACGAGCGCGCCGCCCGTGCGCGGGAGGCCGAGCGCGCGGACATCGCCGCGCACCTGCACGACTCGGTGCTGCAGACGCTCGCGCTCATCCGCGCCCGCGCCGACGAGCCGGCGGAGGTCGCGCGCATGGCGCGCGCCCAGGAGCGCGAGCTGCGCGAGTGGCTCTACGACGACCGGCACGAGCCCGGCACGTCCCTCGTGGCGGCGCTGCGCGCGGTCGTGGCGGAGGTCGAGGACTCCCGCTCCGGCCCGACGGGCGAGCCGGTCGCCGTCGACGTCGTCGTCGTGGGGGACCGCGTGCCGGACGCCGACGCGCAGGCGCTGCTGCAGGCCACGCGCGAGGCGCTCGTGAACGCGGTCGTGCACGGCCGGCCGCCCGTGTCGCTCTACCTGGAGGCCGGTCCCGCGATCACGGAGGTGTTCGTGCGCGACCGCGGCGACGGCTTCGACCTGGACGCCGTGGGCCCCGACCGCTTCGGCGTCCGCGAGTCGATCATCGGGCGCGTCCGCCGCCGCGGCGGGACGGCGCGGGTGACGAGCAGCCCGGAGCGGGGCACCGAGGTGCACCTGTGCATGCCGGTCGGCGGGTCCTCGTCCGCGCACGACCCGGCACCCGCGCCCGCCCCCGACGCCGCCGGCACCGGTGCCGGCGACCCCCACGACCCCGCGGCCGAGCGCCGCACCGACCCGCAGGAGGACGCGTGAGCGCCGTCGACGTCGTGCTGGTGGACGACCACCACATGTTCCGGGCGGGCGTGAAGGCGTCCCTCGACGACCGGGTGCACGTGGTCGGCGAGGCCGCGACCGTCGACGAGGCCGTGCGCGTCGTGCACGAGCTCGCGCCGCCGGTCGTCCTGCTCGACGTGCACCTGCCCGGCGGCGACGGTGGGGGCGGCGCCGAGGTCGTGCGGCGCTGCGTCGACGTGCCCGGGACGCGGTTCCTCGCGCTGTCGGTGTCCGACGCGGCCGAGGACGTCGTCGCGGTCATCCGCGTCGGGGCCCGCGGGTACGTGACCAAGGCGATCGACCCCGCGGCGCTGTCCGACGCGGTGCTGCGCGTCGCGGGCGGGGACGCGGTGTTCTCGCCGCGGCTGGCGGGCTTCGTGCTCGACGCGTTCGGTGCCGCGGCGGGCGACGTCGCGACGGGCGACGACGAGCTCGACCGGCTCTCGGCGCGGGAGCGGGAGGTCATGCGCCTCATCGCGCGCGGCTACACGTACCGCGAGGTCGCGGCGGAGCTCTTCATCTCCATCAAGACGGTCGAGACGCACGTGTCCGCGGTGCTGCGCAAGCTGCAGCTCTCGAACCGGAACGAGCTGACCCGGTGGGCGGCGGCGCGCCGGCTGCTGTGACGCGCGTGGCCTGCTGCGACGCGCGTGCCGCGATCTGACGTCGCGTCATCTCACGCCGTGCGTCTCGCTATCCTGGGGGCATGGACGTCGTCTACGGGATCCTCGTCGTGCTCCACCTGCTGGGCTGGGCCATGGTCTTCGGCGGGGCGCTCGCCGGCATGCGCAAGGCGACGCTCAACCCGGGGGTGTTCCACGGCATCCTCACGGCGCTGCTGACCGGGATCCTGCTGACCGGGCTCGCGTCCGGCGGCGTCGTCGACCGCGACGTCGACGACGTGAAGATCGCCGTCAAGCTCGTCGTCGCGCTCGCGGTCACGGCGCTGGTCGTCCTGGGACGTCGCCGCGGCGAGAAGGTGACGACGGGCTGGCTCGGCGCGATCGCCGGGCTGACGGCGCTCAACGTCGCGATCGCCGTCCTGTGGTGAGCACCGCCCCCGCGGCACGCTGACGACCGCGCACGTGCCCGGGCCTGCCGCTACGGTCGGCGCCGTGATGATCGACTGGGGCACCGAGCTCGACCTGCTCACCGGCCTGCTCGTGCTCGTGGGCCTCGTCGGGGTCGTCGTGCAGGTGCTGCCCGGGGCGCTGCTCGTCGCCGGCGCGGTGGTGCTGTGGGGCGTGCTGCAGGGCTCGGCGCTCGGCTGGGGCGTCGTCGCCGCGGCCGTCGCGATCACCGTCGTGGCGCAGGTGGCGAAGTACCTGCTGGCGGGCCGGCACCTGCAGCGCGGCGGGGTGCCCAACCGCACGCTGGTGTGGGGCGGGATCGCCGGCGTCGTGGGGTTCTTCGTCATCCCCGTCGTGGGGCTGCCGCTGTTCTTCGTCGGCGCCGTGTACCTCGCCGAGCGGCTGCGCCTGGGTGAGCACGCGGCCGCGTGGCGGTCCACGGTGCGCGCGCTGCAGGCCACGGGGCTGACGATCCTCGTCGAGCTCGCGGGTGCGCTGCTCGTCGTCGGCGCGTGGGGCGTCGGGCTGCTGGCGCGCTGAGGCACCGCGAGCCCGCGGGTCGGCCGCGAGGTCGCGGGGACGTGGCGAGGTCGCGGGTCGCAGCCCGCGACCTCGCGTGCAGCCCGCGACCTCGCGCGCAGCCCGCGACCTCGCGTGCGGCGGCGGGTGCGGTCCGTCGTGTCGGTGGACCGAACTACCCTGGTGGGGTCATGACGTCCTTGTTCGAGAGCCTCTCCCTGCCCGTTCCCGCCGGCGCCACCCCGCGCCCCCGCCCGGACGCGCGGGCCGCCGTCGCGCGCTCGCGCGCGGGCGAGTCGTCGGGCCTGCCCCTGGTCGTCC
>NZ_JBFTEP010000203.1:0-4332 GCF_047229365.1 Cellulomonas pasadenensis
GCCGGCACGGGCGCGGCGGGCTCGGCGGTGGTGCCGGTCGGCTCGACGACGGGCGGCGTCACGACGTCGCGCGTCACCCGGCGGCGGCGCCGGGGCGGCGCCTCACCCCCGGCCGTCGTGGCGTCGGTCGCGGTGTCGGGGGTGGTGTCGGGGCTCACGCGCGGTGCTCCTGTGCACCCGGGACCACCGTCCACACGTCGTGCGGTCCCGGGCAGGTCGTCGTCGCTCGCCCGGGGCTGCCCGGTACGGCGACGGAAGTCGCTGGTCGCGGCCGCCGCGCGGGTGTCCGGCGCCATCGCCGGCCGGGCCGTCTCGGCGCTCCGCTACGGAGCGGCGCCGAGGAGGGCGGCGGTGAGGCTGCACGGACGGCCGGTGCGGCCGTCGGTCCCGGCGGTGTGGCGCCAGGACCGGGACGAGTATCGCACAACGCCACGCCGACGCCCGGCGACGGCCCGGCGTCGGCGCGTCCGACGGTCCGCGCGGCGCCGCGCCCGGCGGCCTCTCCGTCGGCGGATCCCCGGCCACGGCGGCGGCGTGACGACGTCCTGTCAGCACCCGGGACCTTGGTCCCCCACCCCGCACCGGGTCCCTTCCTACGGTCGGACCGGCGGTCGTCGCCCGCCCGCTCGCACCGCCCGAGCCGCCCTTCCCGCACCGGAGACCTGAGTGGACGCCCTCGACCTGGCCCGCTGGCAGTTCGGCATCACGACCGTCTACCACTTCGTGTTCGTGCCGCTGACGATCGGCCTCTCGCCGCTCGTCGCGATCATGCAGACCGCCTGGTACCGCACGGGTGACGAGCGCTGGCTCCGGTTGACGAAGTTCTTCGGCAAGCTCCTCCTGATCAACTTCGCGATCGGCGTGGCCACGGGCATCGTGCAGGAGTTCCAGTTCGGCATGAACTGGTCCGAGTACTCGCGGTTCGTCGGCGACGTCTTCGGCGCCCCGCTCGCGATGGAGGCGCTCGCCGCGTTCTTCGTCGAGTCGACGTTCCTCGGCCTGTGGATCTTCGGGTGGGACAAGCTGCCCAGGCGCATCCACCTGGCGTGCATCTGGGCGGTCGCGGTCGCGACGACGCTGTCCGCGTACTTCATCCTCTCGGCGAACTCGTGGATGCAGCACCCCGTCGGCACGACGTTCAACTTCGAGACCGGCCGCGCGGAGATGACGGACGTCGTCGCCGTGCTCACCAACCCGACCGTGCTCGCCGCGTTCCCGCACACGGTCGCCGCGGCGCTGCTCACGGCGGGCACGTTCGTCGCCGGCATCGCCGCCTGGTGGATGGTGCGGCTGGTGCGCGCGGGCGACACCGCCACGGCGCGCGACGTCTACCGCCCCGCGGTGGTGCTGGGGCTCGTCACGATGCTCGTCTCCGGCGCGGGTGTGGCCGTGAGCGGCGACTGGCAGGCCAAGCTCATGTTCCAGCAGCAGCCGGCCAAGATGGCGGCGGCCGAGGGTCTGTGCGCGTCGGAGGAGGGCGCTCCGTTCTCGATCCTCGCGATCGGCGACCTGACGAACGACTGCGCGGGCGTCCGCCACCTCGTCGAGCTCCCCGGCGTCACGTCGTACCTCGCGACCGGCGACTTCGACGCCCCCATCCGCGGCGTCGACGAGCTGCAGGAGCACTACGCGTCCTGGATCAGCGACTGGGAGGACGCGAACGGCGTCCCGCCGACGTTCGACGAGGACACGCGGTTCTACCCGAACCTCGCCGTCACGTACTGGTCCTTCCGCCTCATGATCGGCTTCGGCGCCGGGTCCGCGGCCCTGGCGGCCGCCGCCCTGTGGCTGCTGCGGCGCCGCGGGTCGGTCACCGGGCTGCCGTGGTTCGGCCGCCTCGGCCTGGTCGCGATCCCGACGCCCTTCCTCGCGTCGGCGTTCGGCTGGGTCTTCACCGAGATGGGGCGCCAGCCGTGGGTCGTCGCGCCCAACCCCGACGCGTCCGGCGTCGACGGCGTGTGGCTGCTCACCGCCCGCGGCGTCAGCGAGGTCGTCAGCCCCGGCATGGTCGTGTTCTCGATGGTCGGGTTCACGCTGCTGTACGGCGTGCTCATGGTCGTGTGGTTCCGGCTCATGAAGCGGTACGCCGTCGAGGGCGTCGCCGACCGCGAGCGCGACCCCAGCCCCGACGCCGCCCCCCGTTCCGACGACGACGACGCCGACGGCACCACCCGTCCGCTGTCCTTCGCCTACTGAGGAGACCCGGCCATGGACCTCCCCGTCATCTGGTTCCTCCTCGTCGCGGTCCTCTGGACCGGCTACCTCGTGCTCGAGGGCTTCGACTTCGGCGTCGGGATGCTCCTCGCGGTGCTGCCGCGCGGCGACCGTGCGCGCCGCGAGAAGGAGCGACGGCTCCTCATCAACACCGTCGGCCCCGTGTGGGACGGCAACGAGGTCTGGTTGCTCACCGCGGGCGGCGCGACGTTCGCGGCCTTCCCCGAGTGGTACGCCACCCTGTTCTCCGGCTTCTACCTGCCGCTGTTCCTCATCCTGCTCGCGCTGATCGTGCGGGTGGTCGCGTTCGAGTGGCGCGGCAAGATCGACGACGACCGGTGGCGCGCCTGGGCCGACCGGGCGCTCATGGTCGGCTCGTTCGTCCCGTCGCTGCTGTGGGGCGTGGCGTTCGCGAACCTCGTGCGCGGCGTCGAGCTCGACGCGGACCACCAGTACGTGGGCGGACTCCTCGCGCTGCTGTCCCCGTTCGCCCTGCTCGGCGGGCTCGTCACCCTGAGCCTGTTCCTCACGCACGGCGCCGTGTTCCTGGCGATGAAGGTCGACGGGGAGATGCGCGGGCGCGCGGCGACGTTCGCGGCGCGCAGCTCGGTGGTCACGCTGGCGCTGGCCGGCGTGTGGGCGGTGTGGGCCCAGGTGGCGTACTCGGTGGCGTGGACGTGGGCGGCCGTGCTGGTGGCGGCCGCGTCGCTCGCCGTGGTGGTCGTCGCGACGCGGGCCCGCCGCGAGGGCGTCGCGTTCACGGCGTCCGCCGTCGCGATCGTCGCCGCCGTCGTGCTCATCTTCGGGTCGATGTTCCCCGCCGTGATGCCGGCGCTCGACCCGGCGCACTCCCTCACCGTCGCGAACGCGTCGTCGACGGACTACACGCTCACCGTGATGACGTGGGTGGCGGGCATCCTCACGCCGGTCGTGCTCCTCTACCAGGGCTGGACGTACTGGGTGTTCCGCAAGCGGCTCACGCTCGAGCACATCCCCGAGTCGACCGGGCTCACGTTCGCCCGCGTCACCGCCCGGTCGTGAGGCGGCGCGCGCCGGGCGGCCGGCCGTGAGGCCGCTGGACCCGCGCCTGCTGCGGTACGCGCGGGCTGCGCGCGGGTACCTCGCGCTGACGGTCGTCCTCGGGGTGCTGACGGGCGGGCTCGTGGTGGCGCAGGCGCTGCTGCTCGCGCACGCGCTGGGCTCGGCCGTCGCGGAGGGCGCCTCCCTCGCGGCCGTGGCGCCGCACGTCGGCGGGCTGCTCGCGGTCGTCGGCGCCCGCGCGGTCGTCGTCGCCGTGCAGGAGCGGTACGCGCACCGGGCCGCGACGCGCGCCGTCGCGGAGCTGCGCGAGCGCGTCGTCGCGCACGCCGCCGCGGCCGGCCCGCGCCGTGCCGGCGACGACGGCGCGGGCGTCGTGACGCTCGCGACCCGCGGCCTCGACGCGCTCGAGCCGTACTTCGTGCGCTACCTGCCCCAGCTCGTGCTGGCGGCGACGCTGACGCCCGCGACGCTGCTCGTCGCCCTGCGGCTCGACTGGGTGTCGTTCGCCGTGCTGGCCGGCACGATCCCGCTCGTGCCGGTGTTCATGTGGCTCGTCGGCGTCATGACGCAGGGCCGGTCGGCGCGGGGGCTCGCGACCATGGAGCGGCTCGGGTCGCAGGTGCTCGACCTGCTCGCGGGCCTGCCCACGCTGCGGGCGTTCGGCCGCGAGCGCGGGCCCGAGGCACGCGTCCGGGCGCTCGGCGACGCGCACCGCCGCGCCACGACGGGCACCCTGCGCGTCGCGTTCCTGTCCGGCATGGTGCTGGAGCTGCTCACCACGCTGTCCGTCGCGGTCGTCGCCGTGGGCGTCGGCCTGCGGCTCGTGCACGGCGGCCTCGACCTCGTCACCGCTCTCGCGGTCCTCGTGCTGGCGCCCGAGGTGTACGCGCCGCTGCGCGCGGTGGGCGCCCAGTTCCACGCGTCGACCGACGGCGTCGCGGCGGCCGACCGGGCGTTCGCCGTCCTCGACGCGCCGCTGCCGGCACCGGGCCGCGTCCCGGCGCCCGACGTGTCGCGCGGCGCGGTCGAGGTCCGCGGGCTCGCCAAGAGCTACGACGGCCGCACCGTGGTCGACGG
>NZ_JBFTEP010000204.1:0-4286 GCF_047229365.1 Cellulomonas pasadenensis
CGCGGGTTGCTGCGGCGTCGTCGAGCCAGATCTCTCGGCCGCTCTGGATGGTCGTCGGCGATGCTACGGCAGGCGCGGGCCGCGCGCTCCGCCGCGCCGGTGCGGGCCTGGTCGCCGGCGGCCCAGCGCGGCAGCAGCGACGGGCCGCCGGCGGGTGCGTCCGGTCCCACGAGCAGGGCGCGGAGGGTCTCGTCGGCGCGCACGCCGACGGCGGTGAGGACGGCGGCGGCGGACTCCGCCAGCTCGGCGACCAGCGGCTCCACGGCCTCGGCGCGCGTGCGGGCCAGCCGCGACCCGCCGCGCACGCGCCCCGACCGCCGCACGAGCCGCGCGAACGGTCCACCGCGGGTCGTCAGCTCGGCCCAGCGCGCGCGGACGGCACCGTCGGCCACGGCACCCGAGCGCACGGTCGCCTCGGCCTCGACGCGCGGCCCCTCGACCGCCTCGTCCAGCGCCTGCGCGATGCCGGCGGCCGCGTCCGCCTGGTCCTGCACCGCGTCGGCGAGCTCGTCGACCCACGGGCGCAGCGCCGCGAGCGCGCCGCGCAGCGTGCGGCCGACGACGGTGCGCGCCCGGTCGGGACCCGCCAGCATCGTCAGCCAGCGCAGCACGGGCGCGACGACGCGCTGCTCGAGCAGCCCCTCGTGCGGCCCGACGTCGGGGATCACGAAGAGCGGCGACCCGGCGAGCCCGTGCGCGCGGAGGCGGTCCAGCAGGTCGCCGCGCACGGTGGGCAGGCTCGCGGCGGGCACGCGGTTGAGGACCATCGCGATCGACGTCGAGCGCTCCACGGCCGCCTCGAGCACGCGCCACGGCAGCGCGTCGCCGTACCGCGCCGCGGTCGTGACGAAGAGCCACAGGTCCGCCGCCTCGAGCAGCCGGTGCGCCGACTCCCGGTTCGACTCGAGCACCGAGTCCAGGTCGGGGGCGTCGAGCAGCGCGATGCCGCGCGGCACGGTGTCGACCGGCACGGCCTCGACGCTGTCGAGCACCGGGTGGTGCGAGAGGAGGTCCGCGTCGAGCGGGTGGTGGACGAGCACGGGCTCGCGCGTCGTGGGGCGCAGGACGCCCGCGGCGGTCACCTCGCGGCCGACGAGCGAGTTGACGAGGGTCGACTTGCCGGCGCCCGTCGAGCCCGCGACGACGACGACGGCGGGCGCGGACAGCTCGGTCAGGCGCGGCACGAGGTGCTCGGCGAGCTGGTCGACGAGCCGGGCGCGCGACGCGCGCGCCTCCGCGATGCCGTCGAGCTCCAGCGGGAACGACGTCCCCTCGACGTCGCGGCGCAGGTCACGCACGGCGTCGAGCAGGGACGTCTGCGCGAGGGGCCGCGCGAGGATGTCCGCGGCCGCGCCCGCACCGGCCGCGGGCACGCCGGCGGCGCGCCCCGACGTGGGCGCGGACGTCCGGGCTGGCACGTAGCCGGGCTGGGCGCTCACGCACCCATTCTCGGTCCCACGCGTGACCAGGCCAAACGCGGCACGCGGGTGACACCCGACCAGTCCGGCCCGGGCGACGCGCGCGAGCCACCCCGCCGAGGGCGCCCGCGACGGCGCCACTAGGCTTGGTCGGCGTCGGCCCCCGTAGCTCAACGGATAGAGCAACGGCCTTCTAATCCGTCGGTTGCAGGTTCGAGTCCTGCCGGGGGCGCCGCTCACCGCACGGCCTCGCCGCGGCCCGCGGGCGAGGACCCGCGTATCACGCGGGCCGTCCCGCCCTCCTCCCTCACGGCGCCCCGCACCCCCGTCGCGGGTCGCCGCCGCCGGCCGGACAAATGCGGTGACATCGCGTGTCCGTGCTGGTGGGATGGCACCACCGAACCCACCGAGCGACCACCCCGTGACCCGGGGTGCGCCGCGGCACGCCCAGGAGGCACCCACCATGCACCCGCTGTCCACCTACGACGTCCTGCGCGCCGACCACCGCGAGCGGCTCGACACCTCGTCCCGGCTGCGCACGCGCGAGGAGCGCCGCGCGTCACGCCGCACCGACGCCTCCGGTCGTCCACCGGAACGCCGCGCCGCCCCGTCGCCGGCACCCCGCACCCACGGGTGGACGCTCACGTCGTGACGGGCACGAGCGGGCGCGGACGTGACCAGCGCCACGTCCCGCGGCGCCGCCGCCGCACCGCCCGCGCCCGCCGCGCACCCACGACGACCCCCGCCGGGAGCCCCGGACGGGGGTCGTCGCCGTCGGTGCGCGGCCTCCCGACGCGCCCGCTCAGCCCAGCGGGCCGTACAGCGCCGGGCTCGTGCGGGCCTGGACGGCCTGCTCGAGGTCGTACGCGAGCCCCAGCAGGGTGCCCTCGTCGAACGCCCGCCCGAGCAGCTCGACGTTGACGCCGGCCCCGGTGATCGTCGCGTCGGCCGCGGTGGCCTGCCCCATCGGCAGGGTCACGGCGGGCAGGCCCGTGTTGGGGCTGAGCCGCATGTTCGTGCCCTGCGTCCCGTACGGCGTGCCCGACGGGTACGCGATCGCGTCCAGGTCCAGGTCGTCCAGGAGCCGGGTGAGCAGCGTGCGCCCCGTCGCGAGCGCGACCGTGTGCGAGCCCGTCGGTCCCGCCCACGCGTCGTACTGCGCGTCGGTCACGGCGGCCCGCTGCACGTACACGCTGCGGCGCGAGGTGACGAAGTGGTCCGTCGCGAGGATGTCCTCGATCGTGCGGGCCCGCACCTGCGGCGCGAGGTGCCGGGCGACGTACCCCGCGAGGTCGCGGCGGAACTCGTTCGTGCTGCCGCTCGGCTCGTTGAGGACGGCCGCGAAGCCGGCCGGCGGCGTGACCTCGACGAGCGTCGCGCCCTGCGCCTCCAGCGCCGCACGCGTCTGCGCCCACAGCCGCACCGTCGTACGGTTGCTGCCGATCATCGACGGCACGTAGCCGATCCGCGCGCCCTGCAGCGCACCGGAGTCGAGCGACGCCGTGTACGACTCGGGCACCCGGCCGGTCTGGGCAGCCGTCACCGGGTCGGCGGGGTCGACGCCCACGACGGCGTCCAGCGCGACGGCCGCGTCGAGCACCGACCGCGCCATCGGGCCACCCGTGTCCTGGCTGAGCGCGAGCGGAATGATGCCGTCCCGGCTCGCCAGCCCGACCGTGGGCCGCACGCCGACGAGCTGGTTGTACGACGACGGCACGCGGATCGACCCGCCCGTGTCCGTGCCGAAGCCGATGCCCGCGAGGTTCGCCGCGATCGCCGCGCCCGTGCCGCCGCTGGAGCCGCCGGCCGTGCGCGACGTGGCGTACGGGCTCGCGATCGGCAGCGTCGACCCGACGGGCAGGCCCGCGGAGAACTCCGAGCTGAAGCCGTACGCGAACTCGTCGAGGCTCGCCTTCGCCAGCACCACGGCGCCCGCCGACCGCAGGCCCGCGACCATGGTCGCGTCCGTCGCCGTCTGGTTCTGCCCCCAGCAGCCGCAGCCGCCGGTGGTCGGCATGTCGACCGTGTCGTAGTTGTCCTTGAGCGCCACCGGGACGCCCAGCAGCATGCTCGTCATGCCCGCGGCCGCGCGCTCCGCGTCCGCCGCCGCGGCCGCCGCGAGGGCGGCGTCGTTCGTCGTGATGACGGAGTTGAGGGCCCGGCCGCCGGCGGCCGTGTCGACGACCGTGCGGTCGTACGCGGCGATCCGGTCCAGGTACTCCTGCGTGATCGCGACGGACGTGGTGACGCCCGCGTTCATCGCGGCCTGCATGTCGAGCGTGCTCGCCTCGACGAGCTCGAACGGGCCGTCGTCGTAGACCATGCGCTGCGCGACCGCGGCGAGGTCGACGACCGTCAGGACGCCGTCCCCGTCGACGTCGACGACGGCCACGTCGGCCCAGCCGGGCGACGCGGGGGTCGCGCCGAGGTGGGCGGCGACCTCGTCGAGGTCGTCGACGGTCACCTGCCGGTCGCCGGTGACGTCGAGCTCGGTCCACCACGGCGCGAGGAACGCCCCGGGCGCGGCGGCGGCTGCCGCGGCGGTCGGAGCGACGGCGGTCGGTGCGACGGCCACGGCGGGTGCGGCACCGGCCGCGACCAGGGCGAGGCAGGCCGCCGCGGCGGCCGCCGGGACGCCACGGTGCAGGAGGCGTCGGTCGAGGGTGTGTCGGTGCACGGTGCGGCTCCCGCGGGTGAGGTCGGACGGGGCGTCGGACGGCGTGACCGCCGCGGGCTGCGGCGTCATCGGGCGCTCACCACCCGTCGGCGGACGAGGAACGCGCCGGCCGCGACGGCGGCCGCCGCGAGCAGCACGAGCGCACCCACCTCGACGCCCGTGGCGCTGAGGGCACCGGTCCGCGGCCCGCC
>NZ_JBFTEP010000205.1:0-4216 GCF_047229365.1 Cellulomonas pasadenensis
CGCCGGCACCGCGCGTCCCGGGACGAGCTGCCGCGCGGCGCGCGCCGGCTGTCCGCGGACGAGGCGGCCGTGCCGACGGTCGAGGTCCGCGTCGGCTGACGCGTCGTCCGACGGCCGGCCCCGGTCGCCCGGCGCGACGGCGGGCACGGGCCGTCCGCACGCACGGAACGGGCCGGGACGCTGGTGGCGTCCCGGCCCGGTGTCCGTCGCGGTCGGCGGAGGGGGTGCTGACCGCGGTGGCCGCCCGCGGCCGGCCGGCGCGTGGGCCGGCGGCGCGCGCGGCGGTGCTCAGATCCGGGCGCGACCCCGGCCGCGGCCGACGAGGCCCAGGATCAGGCTGACGACGAGCACGATGGCGCCGATCCAGATCAGGAACTCGCCGATGCCGGTGGCGACACCGAGGACGAGCAGCACGACGCCGACGAGGATGAGGATGAGCCATGCAGGCATGTGGACACCTCTTTCTAGGACGCCGACGACGCGCACGCCGCCGGGCTCCCACCTGTGATGACCCGGAGGTCCCGGGTCCGTTTTGTCACGGCTAGAGCCTGGCAGCGCACGGCCCGGTCGGCATCCGGAACGGTCGACTTGCGACGTCAAGACCTACTGGTATGTGGTCGCGTGTCCAGCGCGCTGACCTGCGATCTCATCCCCATCTCATTGTCCGCATGATGAGACGAGATGCCTCGTCACCGCTTGCCGACGAACCAACCACGCAGCATCGCGACCCGAGCCTGGAGCTCGTCGGGCGCCGCGAGCGCGACCTCGGGACCGCCGCACCGGCGCCGCAGCTCGGCGTGCACCGTCGCGTGCGGCTGCCCGCTGCGGCGCGCCCACGCCCCGACGAGCTGCGCGAGCTCCTTGCGGAGCTCCGCCTGCTTGCGGTGGTCCATCTCCGCCGGCGCGACCGCGGCCTGCCCGCGGGCCCGGCGCGCGCCCTGCTGGTCCGCCTGGCGCTGCCGCAGCAGCGTGGCGACCTGGTCGGCGTCGAGCAGCCCGGGGAGCCCGAGGAAGTCGAGCTCCTCCTCCGAGCCGACCTCGGCCCCCGTCCCGAACTCGCCGCCGTCGAACAGCACGCGGTCGAAGGACGCCTGCGCCTCGAGCGCCTCGAACGCTCCCGCCACGCCGTCCTTGCCGACGGCGTCGGGCGACGACGCCTCGCGCTCGGCGGCCGCGAGCAGCGCGGCCTCGGGGTCGGCGTCGTCCTTCGTCGGCCGGTCGAGCGCGTGGTCGCGCTCGACCTCCATCGTCGACGCGAGCTCGAGCAGCTGCGGCACGCTGGGCAGGAAGACCGACGCGGTCTCGCCCCGGCGGCGCGCACGCACGAAGCGCCCGACCACCTGCGCGAAGAACAGCGGCGTCGCGGCGCTCGTCGCGTACACGCCCACCGCCAGACGGGGCACGTCGACGCCCTCGGACACCATCCGCACGGCCACGAGCCACCGCGCGTCGCTCGCGGAGAACTCCTCGATGCGGTCGCTGGCGCCGTCGTCGTCGGACAGGACGATCGTCGGCGACTCGCCCGTGATCCGGGCGATGTGCCCGGCGTAGGCGCGCGCGTCCGTCTGGTCGGTGGCGATGATCATGGCGCCGGCGTCGGGCACCGTGCGGCGCACCTCGGTGAGGCGCCGGTCGGCCGCCGTGATGACGGACGGGATCCACTCGCCGTTCGGGTCGAGGGCCGTCCGCCACGCCTGCGCGGTCATGTCCTTCGTGAGCGGCTCGCCGAGGCGCGCCGCGATCTCGTCGCCCGCGCGCGTGCGCCAGCGCATCGAGCCCGAGTAGGACATGAACAGCACCGGCCGCACGACGTGGTCGCGCAGCGCGTCGCCGTAGCCGTACGTGTAGTCGGCGACCGACCGGCGGATGCCGTGGCCGTCCGGCGCGTACGTGACGAACGGGATGGGGGCCGTGTCGGAGCGGAACGGCGTCCCCGTGAGGGCGAGGCGGCGGGTCGCGCCCTCGAACGCCTCCCGGACCGCGTCGCCCCACGACAGGGCGTCGCCGCCGTGGTGGACCTCGTCGAGGATGACCAGCGTGCGCTCGGCACCCGTCCGGGCGGCGTGCAGGGCGGGCTTGCTGGCGACCTGCGCGTACGTCACGGCCACGCCGTCGTACCCGGCCCCGTGGCGGCCCTGCGCGTTCGTGAACCGGGGGTCGAGGCGGATGCCGACGCGCGCGGCGGCGTCCGCCCACTGCTTCTTCAGGTGCTCCGTCGGGGCCACGACCGTGACGCGGCGCACGACGCGCGCCTCGAGCAGCTCGGTCGCGATCCGCAGGGCGAAGGTCGTCTTGCCGGCACCGGGCGTGGCGACCGCGAGGAAGTCACGCGGCGACTCGCGCCGGTACTGCTCGATCGCCTCCGCCTGCCAGGCCCGCAGGCTCCCCGCCGCGCCCCACGGCGCGCGCGCGGGGAACGCCGGCGGCAGCTGCGACGCTGCCGACGACGAGGGGTGCTGCGGGGTGGTGGTGGGGCGCGGGGCCGCGCTCACGCGCCGCCCGACCCGGAGCCCTTGCCGCGGCCGAAGCCCCAGCGCCGGCCCGACCCGCCCGAGCCCTCACCCCCGGAGTCGCCGCCGTCCTGCGGCTCGCGCAGCCCCTCGTAGATCTCCTTGCACACGGGGCACACCGGGAACTTCTTCGGGTCGCGACCCGGCACCCAGACCTTGCCGCACAGCGCCACGACGGGTCGGCCCGTCATGGCCGACTCCATGATCTTCTCCTTGCGCACGTAGTGCGAGAAGCGCTCGTGGTCGCCGGGCTCGACCTGCTCCGTCGTCTCCTCGCGCTCGAGGACCGACGTGCCGCCCCGGGTGTCCGGGCCGAACGGGTCGTCGGGGCCGGCGGGCGGCGGGGTCGGGTCGCTCATGGCCTCCATCGTACGTGCCGGGTCCGACGCCGCGGCCGCTCCGGGCGCGCCGGGACGGCGTTGACACCCGGGCTTGTCTGTACCAATGTAATGGCACATTGCTACAGGAGGAGTCGCATGTCGCACTACGCCGTCCTCGTGCTCGTCGCGCTGCTCGGTGCGGGTCTCGCCCTCACCGTGGCGGTGCGGGCGGGTGCCGCCGCCCCCGCGCCAGGTGGTCCCCCGGGCGCCGTCGACGTCGACCACGCGCCGGCCGCGTACCGGCGCGCGCGACGGCACGGCGGCGTCGTCGCGGCCCTGGCGTGGGGCGTCCTGCTCGCCGTGGTCCTCGTGGCGCCGGCGCCGGTGCTCGCGGCGCCGGGCCGGTGGCAGGGGCTGCTGCTGGGCTGCGTGCCCGTGACCGCAGGCCTGGCGTTCCTGCTGGTGGCGGCGGTCGGCGAGCGGACGTGGCCGCGTCCCGCCGGGACGCGGCGTCGGGCCTCGTTGCGCCCCCGGCACGTGCGCGACGTCGCGCCGTCCGCCCTGCGCCGGCTCGCGTCGGCGTGGGCGGGCGGGCTCGTGGTCGCGACGCTCGCGTTCGGGCTGACCGCGGCGCCGGACGCCCGGTCGGTGGCCGTCGCCTACGCCCCCGGGCACAGCGGCAGCGGGGGCCCGTACCCCGGCTGGGCCTACGGCGTGCCGCTCACGGCGGCCGCGCTGGTCGTCCTCCTCGCGGGCGAGGGGGTGCTGCGGCTCGTCGCCGCGCGCCCGGTCGTCGCCGCCACCACCGAGGACGACGACGTGCGGCTGCGGCGTGCGTCCGCGCGCCGCGTGCTCGCCGGGACGCAGCTCGTGGTCGGCAGCACGCTCGCCGGCGTCCTGGCCGTGGGCGGAGCCACGCTGCGCCTCGTCGGCCGGGCGCACGAGTACGCCGTCGACGGCGTGCCGTACACGCTGGGCGCGCCGTGGGTGGTGGTCGCCGGCACGGTGACGGCGGTGGCCGGGATGCTCGTCGGGCTCGCGTCGCTCGTCGTCGCGGCGCTCGCGCTGCGCCGCGCGGCACGCGACGCCGGCGCCCCCGTCGTCCCCGCCGCGACGCTGCCGTGAGCGTGCAGCTCGAGGTCGACCTCGACTCCGGCGTGCCCGTCTACGAGCAGGTCCGCGCGCAGGTCGTCGCGCACGTCGCGGCCGGGCGGCTGCGTCCGGGCGACCGGCTGCCCACCATCCGGGCGCTGGCGACCGACCTCGGCGTCGCGCCCGGCACGGTCGCCCGGGCCTTCCGCGAGCTGGAGGCGACCGGCGTCGTCGTGACGCGTCGCCGCGCCGGCACGCAGGTCGCCGCCGGCGCCACCGCCGCGGACGACGCAC
>NZ_JBFTEP010000206.1:0-4202 GCF_047229365.1 Cellulomonas pasadenensis
GGCGACGGCTCGGGCGCGCGGCGGCGGCCCGCCTCGCGCACCGCGTCGGCGAGCGCCAGCAGGTCGTCGTGGCTCGGTGCCGCGGCCTCGAGGTCGGGCAGCAGCCGGACGACCTCCCAGCCGCGCGGGGCGGTCAGCCGCTCGGCGTGCTCGACGCACAGGTCGTACGAGTGCGGCTCGGCGAGCTGCGCGAGCGGGCCGAGCACCGCGGTCGAGTCGGCGTAGACGTAGGTGAGCGTCGCGACCGCAGCGTGCGGGCACGCCGTGCGCGAGCACTGCCGGACGGATCTCACGTGCAGACGGTACCCCGTGGGCCCGCGCGCGAGGGTGCGCGCACGCCCGTCGGCACCGCCGTGTCGCGCCGACGTACAGTGGCCGGATGAGCCCCGCCGGCCCGTCCCGTCCCGTCCCGGGGTCCTCCTCGAGCGCGACCCCGGGCGCGCCGGACCGCGTCCTGCCCGCGCGCCGCGGCGCCGACCTGCCCACGTCCGCGCCGCGCGTCGGCGCCGTCCGCCGCCGCGACCGCCGGGGCCGCGGCCTGCGCGGACCGGTGCTGCCGATGAGCACGCCGGGCTACCGCACGCGCGCCGAGCGCTTCGACGACCTGGTGCTCGACGCCGTCGAGGACCTCGAGCGCCGCTGGGCGCGCCAGCTCGACGGCGTGGAGTTCGCGGTGGAGGACGTGCCGCCGTCCGACCCGGCGCCGTGGGAGAGCGGCGGCGTGCCGCTCGGCCGCTACTTCCCCGCCGACACGGGGCTCCCCCACCGGATCGTCGTCTACCGCCGGCCGGTCGAGGCGCGCGCGCACGACGCCGCCGACCTGCCCGACCTCGTGCGGGACGTCGTCGTCGAGCAGGTCGCCCACCTCCTCGGACGCTCGCCCGAGGACGTGGACCCCGGGTACGACGAGGGCCACTAGGCTGGGTCGTCGATGAGCGCGTCCCCCGCCGTCCCCCCGGCTGCCCCCCGTGTCCGCGTCGTGTGCGTCGTCTACCACCCCGGTGACGAGCTCCGCCGCTTCGCCCGCACGCTCGCGGCCGCCTCGACGCACCCGGTCGAGCTGGTCGTCGTCGACAACGGCACCGACCACGCCGTCGCCGAGGCCGTCGTCGCCGAGGCCGGTGGCCGGCTCGTCGTGCCCGGCTCCAACCTCGGGTACGGGGCCGGCGCGAACGCCGGTGCCCGCGGCGCGACCGCACCGTGGCTCGTCGTGGCCAACTCGGACCTCGAGTGGACGCCCGGCTCGCTGGACGAGCTGCTCGACGCCGGCGACGACCAGCCACGCGCCGGGTCGCTCGGACCGATGCTGCTGAACACCGACGGGACGATGTACCCGTCCGCCCGCGCGCTGCCGTCGCTGCGCCAGGGCGCCGGCCACGCGGTCTTCGCCCGCGTCTGGCCGGACAACCCCTGGACCCGCGCCTACCACGCGCGGCAGGAGTCGGTCGGGGGCTACCTGCGCGAGGCCGGCTGGCTGTCGGGCGCGTGCCTCGTGCTGCGCCGCGAGGCGTTCGAGCAGGTCGGCGGCTTCGACGAGTCGTACTTCATGTTCTTCGAGGACGTCGACCTGGGCGAGCGGCTCGGCCGCGCCGGGTGGGAGAACCTCTACGTGCCCGACGTGCGCGTCACCCACGTGGGCGGCACCTCGTGGCGCGACAAGCCTGCCCCGATGATCCGCGCCCACCACGCGAGCGCGCGGCAGTACCTGCACCGGCGCTACCGGCACTGGTGGCAGGCGCCGCTGCGCGTCGCGATCGGCGCGGGGCTCACGCTGCGGGAGCGCGCACAGCTCCGGTCCACCGGGACGGCCTGAGCCGGTCCGTTCGACCCGGCGCGCCTCGACCGGTCCTGGCCGGTCCTGACCCTGCCTGGTCACGGCCCCGCCCGGCCACGAGGCCGCCCCTCCGGACGCCGCGGGCCGGGGTCAGCCCCGCGTCGCGCGCCCGTCCTCGCGGACCCGCAGCGTCGCGGCCGCGTCGGCCACCGGCACCGGCGTCAGCACGGACACCAGCGGCCCGTCCTGCTGCGCGACCTCGAGCTGCACGGCCCAGACGACGTCCGCGCCGCCCCGCACCTCGAGCTCCAGCCCGGCGGCGTCCGCGGCGCCCGGGGCCAGGTCGGCGACCGCCCAGGAGCCCGTCGTGCCGGCGTCGACCGTGACGTCGTGCTCCGAGAGCACGCGGCCGTCGTCGTCGAGCACGTGCAGGCGCGCACGGCCGGCGCCCGTCGCGGTCGGGTCCCCGCCGTCCGCGACGGCGCCCACGACGAGGGTCGCCCGGACGCCCGCGGGCAGGGCCACGGCGCCGTGCCCGTCGGCGGGCGCGTCGGTGGGCGTGCCGGCCGACGTCGCGGCGGACCACGCCCGCTCGACGCGCGGCCGGTCGTCGAGCTCGCCCGCCGTGCCGGTGCGGGTGACGACCGCGGCGGCGACGACCGGCTCGTCGGCGTCGACGACGACGGTCCACGCGCCCGCCGGCAGGCCCGCGAGCGGGACGTCGACGACCGTGCCGGCGGCCAGCTCCACCTCGTCGACGCCGGGGAGGTCGACGGGGCCGTCGCGGCCGAGCAGGGTGACGCGCGCGGTCGTGCCCTCCTCGCCCGGCGCGAGCAGGCGCACGGCGGGGCCGACCTCGGCGCCGACCTGCGACTCCTCGACCACGACGCCCGGGACGAGCTGACGCTGCGCCGGCCCGCGACCCGGGACGACGAGGTCGGTGCCGGCGGGCGTGAAGCCCTCCACCGCCGAGTCCTGCACGTGCGCCGCGACCTGCCCGCCGGTGGTGGTCACGTGCACCACCACGCCGCGCTGCTCGGCCGCCGCGCCGCCGAGGTCGACGACCTCGGTGGCGCCCGGTGCGACGACGTGCCGGTCGGTGGTCGGCTCGACCGGGCCGTTGGGGCCCCACACGGCCAGCGAGACCTCCGCCGTCGTCAGGCCGGGGTTCGTCAGGACGAGCGTGGCCGTCGCGCCGACGGTGGTCGCGCCGCCCACGAGCCAGTCGTCGACGCCGGGCTGCGCGCACGACGCCGCCGACAGCCCGCGCAGGTCGCCCGCGCCGACGAGCGAGGTCGTGGCCGCCGCCAGCACCGGGGCGGTGTCCGCCGGGGCGCCGCGCACGACGAGCGGGTCGCCGACGCGGTCGAGCCGCAGCACCCCGCCGCCGGCCGTGAGCCGGTCGGTCGCGTCCCCGGGCCCGGGCGGCAGCACCTCCGCCGGCCCGGCGCCGGGTCCCGCGGCGACGACCGCGTCCACCGTCGTGGCCGGGGCCACGGGCGTCGGGTCGAAGGCGTCGTCGCCGCGCTCACGCTCGGGCGGCGGCTGCAGCGTGCCGGCGCACGCGAGGGTCGTCGGGGTCGGCGGGGTGTCGACGTCCGCCGCCGCGACCGGGACGGCGTCGGCGACGCCCAGGTGCACGCCCGCCGCGACGGCGCCACCGGCGAGCGCGAGCACCGCGAGGCCGCCGAGCACGCGCGGGACGCGCCCACCCCGGGGACGGGCGGCAGCCGTGCCCTCGGGCGTGCTGTCGTCGGGCGTGCTGTCGTCGGGCGTGCGGTCGTCGGCGGTCATGTGCGCACCCCTCGTCGCCGGCGCAGCGGGAGCGCCAGCAGCACGGTCACGAGCGTCGTCAGGCCGAGCGCCACGAGCCACGGCGTGCGCCCGGGTGCGTCGTACCGCACCTCGAGGCGACCGCCGTCGGTGCCGACGGCGAAGGCCTGCCGCCAGCCGGCCTCGACGGGCTCGAGGCGGCGCCCGTCGAGCCGCGCCGACCAGCCCGCGTCGGCGCGCTCGGCGAGCACGAGGACACGGTCCGCGTCCCCGGCCGGCACGTCGACGTCGACGGCGCGGCGCGCCGACGGCACGACCTGCGCGTCGACGGCCAGGTCGTCGAGGTCCGTCGCCCCGCCCGGGGCGGGGACGATCCGCGCCCACGCCGCGACGACGTCGCCGTCGGTGGGCCGCACGCGCCAGAGCGTGCCGGCGCCGTCGTGGGTGACGCGCTCCAGACCGGCGGTCGCGTCGAGCGTGCCGACGAGCCGCGCGCGGGCCTCCCGGGTGCCGGCGTCGTCGGCTCCGGGTGCCGGCACGAGGACGTCCGCGACGCCGAGCGCGGCGAGCGACGTCGCGACGTCGCCGGCCGCGCCGCCCCCCCCCCCCCCCGCGGGCGCGGATAAAAAAAAACCAGCCCACCCCACACAAACCC
>NZ_JBFTEP010000207.1:0-4152 GCF_047229365.1 Cellulomonas pasadenensis
CCTCGGTCGAGGAGGCCGTCGAGGGCGCCGACGTCGTGCTCGTCCTGACCGAGTGGGACGAGTTCCTCACCGCCGACGCCGCCCGCCTGGCGCCGCTGGCGCACCAGGCCAAGGTCATCGACGCCCGCGGCAAGCTCTCCGCGAAGGCCTGGCGCGAGGCCGGCTGGCAGTTCACCGGTCTCGGGCGCACCGCCGCCTGAGCCAGCACCACCCGCACGACCGCGACGCGCGCGGTCCGGCCCTTCCCCCGGGGGCCGGGCCGCGCGCTTCGTCGTCCCCGGGGCGAGCGTGTGCCGCGCGCGCCCCGGGGGCGGCGTGACCGCCCCGTGAGACGTCCGTCACTTCACCCGCGACGTCATGGACATCCTGGACATCCGTCGCAATCCACGCTGACCTGCAGGATGACCCGATTCATCCCGTTTGGCCAGGTCAGATGTCCAGTATGACCGTTCACACCGAATTTTCCTGAATGGCTTTCGCGTCACCCGTCCGGGCGTGCAAGGTGTGGTCCACCGATCGGTGGCACCGCATCCAGCGGTGCTCGGCACACGACGAACGACAGCCCGGGTAGCTCCCGTGCCACGCCGTGGCCCGCCGGTCACTACGGCCTCGAGGCCGTCGACTGCAGGCATCGGGTCGAGCCTCCGGCCCCCGCTCCTGCTGCGCGCCGATGACGCCGTCCAGCTCATCCGCTACCGGCCACGCCAGGAGACCCATGTTCATCTTCATCCTCCAGCTACGGCACATGCTCGAGGGTCAGAACGAGATCTACCTCTTCGCCGTCTTCTCGACGCTCGTCTGGGCGCTGTGGATCCTCAAGGTCGTCCTGTCGCGGCGGTACCGCCCCGCGACGGCGCCCTACGAGGTCAGCACGTCCGTCGTCGTCCCGGTCGTCGACGAACCCCTCGACCTGTTCCGCGACGTGCTGCGTCGCATCGTCGACCAGCGTCCCGACGAGGTCATCGTCGTGATCAACGGCGCCCCGAACCCCGGCCTCGAGCAGGTCTGCGACGAGTTCGGGCCGCTGGTCCGGCGCGTCCACACGCCGGTCCCGGGCAAGCGCAACGCCGTCCGGATCGGCACCCAGATGTCCCGCGGCGAGATCACCGTCCTCGTCGACTCGGACACCGTGTGGACCGACAACACCCTGTCCGAGCTCGTGAAGCCGTTCGCGGACGCGTCCGTCGGCGGCGTCACCACGCGCCAGCGGATCCTGGAGCCGACGCGCTCCTGGATCACGCGCTGGGCCGACTGGCTCGAGAACACGAGAGCGCTCTACTCGATGCCGGCGCAGTCCGTCCTGGGGCAGGTCGGCTGCCTGCCGGGCCGCACCATCGCGTTCCGCCGGCGGATCCTCATGCAGGTCATGGACGCGTTCATGCACGAGAAGTTCCTCGGCGTGTTCCTCGAGGTGTCCGACGACCGGACCCTGACGAACCTCACGCTCAAGGCCGGGTACCGGACCGTGTACCAGTACACGAGCCTCGTCTACACGGACGCCCCGACGAAGGTGCGCAAGCTCGCGAAGCAGCAGCTCCGCTGGGCACGCGGCAGCCAGTACAACACCCTGCGCATGCTGCCCTGGATGGTCGGGCACGCCCCGGTGCTGGCGGTCTTCTTCATCACCGACATCCTGCTGCCGTTCCTGCTCTTCGGGACGATCGCGGGCTGGATCTACCGCGGCGCCTCCGGCACGGGCGTCAACCTGTACCAGGCGATCCTCGAGAGCACGACGCAGCTGCAGGGCTGGGCGTGGGTCATCGCGCTCATGGTCGTCTCGTCCGTGCTGTCGATGGCGATCCGGCAGATCCGGCACCTGCAGGAGAAGCCCTCGGACTTCTTCCGCCTGCCGCTGTTCATCATCGTCTCGACGCTGTTCCTCATGCCGATCCGGCTCCTCGGGTTCTTCCGGATGGCGCACGTCGCCGGCTGGGGCACCCGCGCCGGTGCCTACTCGGCGGGGCAGTCGGAGGCCGGCACGCCGGACCTCATGGCCGAGCTCGAGAGCGTCCCGGAGGACGACGCGCCCGTCGACCTGGTCGACCGGACGCCCCCGGGCGGCATGCCCGTCGTCGCGGGCGCCGTCACCGGCGCACGGCCCGACGGCACGAGCACCGGCACGGCGCGGCTCGCGCTGCGCACGCGCGCACGTCAACGGGCCCAGGTCCGCGGTGCGCTGCCGGTGCCACGCCGGCGGCCGAACCCCCTCGCCCTCGTCCCCTACGCGATCGGACTCGTGATGTTCGCCCTCATGGCGGTGTTCTATGTCTGAGCCCACGAGCACGCCCACCACGAAGCACTGGTGGACCCTGACCGGACGCCTCGGCGTCGCCTCCCGGCTCGGCGCCCTCGTCGTCGCCCTCGCGCTCGGCGCGGTGAGCGGCATCGTGTGGCTGTCGCCGTCGGCGGGCGCCCCGACCGCGGAGAAGAGCGAGCTGGAGAAGCAGCTCGAGCTGGAGAACGCCGACCTGCGCGCCGTCCTCGCCGACCGCGAGGACGAGCTGGCCGCCCTCGAGCGGTCGCAGGAGAAGGCGCGCACCGAGCGGGCCGGCGCCGCCGAGCGGGGCCGCGAGAAGGGTGCCGCCGAGAAGGCGGCCGCCCGGGCCGCGGAGGAGCGGGGCGAGCAGAAGGCGGCGGCGGAGAAGGCCGCCGCCGCCGAGCGGGGCAAGCAGAAGGCGGCCGCCGAGAAGGCCGCCGCCGGCACGAAGGGCAAGCAGCGCGCCGCCCAGGAGCGGCTCGCCGCGGACCGCCGCGCCGCCCAGAAGGCGTCGCTCGAGCGCGAGCTCGCCCGCGTGAAGGGGGCGGCCGACGCCGCCCGCGCCGCCGCGGCCGAGGCCGCCGCCCGGGCCGCCGCCGAGAAGGCGCGCGGGGACGACCTGAGCCACCAGGTCAACAACCCGGCACCGCGCCCGCCGGCGCCGCCGAAGCCGCGTCCCGTGACGCCGACGCTCGACCAGCTCCGCACGCCGCAGGACCGGTACTTCGGCCTCTACACCAACCAGTCGCCGTTCAACTGGGCGGAGTTCGACGACATCACGCGCAAGGTCGGCGCCACCCCCGACATGTCGGGGTACTTCCAGGGCTGGGACGGCGACTTCCGTCCCGACGCGGTCACGCGCTCCTGGGAGAAGGGCATGCTCCCGCTGCTCACGTGGGAGTCCCGCCCGATGCTGGCGGCGAACGACCAGGCGGTCGACCCGAACTACTCGCTGCCCGTCATCATCAACGGCAAGTACGACGACTACCTGCGCAAGTACGCCCGCGACGTCGCCGCGCACGGCATGCCGCTGGCGATCCGCCTCAACCACGAGATGAACGGGTCCTGGTACCCGTGGGGCGAGCGCGAGTGGGGCGGCGGCCCGCTCAACGGCAACCGCAAGGGCGACTTCGTCAAGATGTGGCGCCACGTGCACGACATCTTCGAGGAGGAGGGTGCCAACGAGTTCGTGCTGTGGGTGTGGGCGCCGAACATCGTCAACGCGCTGCCGGACTACGGCAAGTACTCCTCCTGGTACATGAAGTCGCTCTACCCGGGCGACGAGTACGTCGACTGGGTCGGCCTGTCGGGCTACTTCCGCCCGCCGTACCGCGCCGACCAGACGCCCACCTTCTCGTACACGTACGACCGCTCGCTCAACCAGCTGCGGGAGTTCACGAAGAAGCCGATCCTCCTCGCGGAGATCGGGGCGTCCGAGATCGGCAACCAGAAACCGCTGTGGGTGTCCGACCTGTTCGCCGGGCTCGCCCGGCCGGAGAACCAGGACATCATCGGCATCGCGTGGTTCCACCACACGGTGACGACGATCAGCGGCGGTCAGCGCGTCACGAACGACTGGCGCATCAACTCCCGCCGGGACTCGCTCGACGCGTTCATCAAGGGCATCCACGACCCGGCCGCCCGGTTCGGGTACCCGCCGCTCGAGACGCCGCTCGCCGCAGCCGGGGCGGAGGCCGCAGCGGCCGCCGTCCCGGAGCCGGCGGCCGGTGGGACCGGCCCGGCGCCCACGCCGGTGCAGGGGCCGCCGACGCCCGTGCCGTCGCCGACGATCACGTCGCCGTCGACACCGGTGGCGGTGCCGTCCCCGACCGCCGCGCCGGAGGCCGCCCCGGCCCCCGCGCCGGACCCCGCCCCCGGTCGCTTAAAAACATAGA
>NZ_JBFTEP010000208.1:0-3980 GCF_047229365.1 Cellulomonas pasadenensis
AGGCCGGCACGCTGCCGGGCCTGCTGCCCGGCGGCCGGCCGGTCGCCGACTCGGCGGCGCGCGTCGACATGGCCGCCGTCTGGGGCGTGGACGACCTGCCCGCGACGCCCGGCCGCAGCGCGGACGAGATCCTGCGCGCCGCGGCGGAACGCCGGCTCGGCGCCCTCGTCGTGGGCGGCGTGGACCCGGCCGACCACGCCGACCCGCGGCTCGCGCGCGCGGCGCTGGACGCCGTGCCGTTCCTCGTCTCGCTCGAGGTGCGCGCGTCGGAGGTCACGGACCGCGCGGACGTGGTGCTGCCGGTCGCGCCGCCGGTGGAGAAGCCCGGCACGTTCGTCACCTGGGAGGGGCGCCCGCGCCCGTTCGCGCAGGCGCTCACGAGCACGTCGATGGCCGACCACCGCGTGCTCGACCGCCTCGCGGACGCGATGGGCGTCGACCTCGGCACGGGGTCGCTCGCCGCCCTGCACGCCGAGCTCGACCAGCTCGGCGGCTGGGACGGCGCACGCCTGCCGGCGCCGGACGTCGACGTGGCGGAGCCGCCGGCCGTCCCGCCGGGGCACGCGGTGCTCGCGACCTGGCACCTGCTGCTCGACGGCGGTCGCCTCCAGGACGGCGAGCCGTACCTGGCCGGCACGGCGAAGAGCCCGCTGGCGCGCGTGTCGGCCGCCACGGCCGCGGCCGTCGGCGTCGCGGACGGCGCCGAGCTGGAGGTCGCGACCGACCGCGGCACCGTGCGGCTCCCCGTGCTGGTCACCGACATGCCGGACCACGTGGTGTGGCTGCCGACGAACGCGCGCGGCTGCGCGGTCCGCGACGTGCTGGGCGCCGGTGCCGGCACCGTGGTGCGGCTCGCGCCCGCCCGGTCGGACGTCGCGCCGGTCGCCGCCGCCGCGCCGTCCACCGGCCCGGTCACGGGGGACACCGCGGACGCCGTGTCGGGCGTCCGCATCGACGAGGGGGAGCGCGCATGAGGCCGCTGCTGCTGCCGGCGGCCGTCGGTGACGGCGCCCAGGTCGGCGTGAGCGCCGACTTCAGCCAGGACGTGTTCTGGGTGTGGCTGCTCAAGGCCGTCGCGATCATCGTGTTCCTGCTGACGAGCGTGCTCGTCGCGATCTGGTTCGAGCGCAAGGTCGTCGCGCGCATGCAGGTGCGGCCCGGCCCCAACGTGCACGGCCCGTTCGGCCTGCTGCAGTCGCTCGCCGACGCGATGAAGCTCCTCGTCAAGGAGGACGTCACCGTCAAGGCGGCGGACAAGCTCGTCTACATCCTCGCGCCGATGATCGCGGTGTTCTGCTCGCTGCTGGTCTACGCGGTCATCCCGTTCGGGCCCGAGGTGAGCATCTTCGGCGTCGTGACGCCGCTGCAGCTCACCGACTTCCCCGTCGCGGTGCTCTACATCCTCGCGTGCGCGTCCGTCGGGGTGTACGGGATCGTGCTCGGCGGCTGGTCGTCGAGCTCGACGTACCCGCTGCTCGGCGGGGTGCGCTCCACCGCGCAGGTCATCTCGTACGAGCTCGCCATGGGCCTGTCGCTCGTGAGCGTCTTCATCATGGCCGGGTCGATGTCGACGTCGCAGATCGTCGACTCGCAGACGCAGGTCTGGTGGTTCCTGCCGCTGCTGCCCGCGTTCGTCATCTACCTCGTGTCGATGGTCGGCGAGACGAACCGCCTGCCGTTCGACCTCCCCGAGGCCGAGGGCGAGCTGGTCTCCGGCTACATGACCGAGTACTCGTCGATGAAGTTCGCGTGGTTCTTCCTCGCCGAGTACATCAACATGCTCAACGTCTCGGCGGTGGCGACGACGCTGTTCCTCGGCGGCTGGCGGGCCCCGTTCGTCCCGGCGGACAGCTTCCTGCAGCAGGGCTGGTGGCCCGTGCTGTGGTTCCTCGCCAAGGTGTGGCTGTTCATGTTCCTGTTCGTGTGGATCCGTGGGTCCGTCCTGCGCTTCCGCTACGACCAGTTCATGAAGATCGGCTGGAAGGTGCTCATCCCGGCCGCGCTCGTGTGGGTCGTCGCGGTGGCGCTCGTGCAGGCCGTCCGCCAGCTGTGGGACGTCGACCTGCGCACCACGCTGTTCGTCCTCGCGGGGGTCGTGGTCGTCGGGATCGTCGTGTCGTTCCTCATCCCCGAGAAGCAGCCCGCGCCGGGACCACCGGCGGACCCCGAGCCGTTCGACCCGTTCCGCGACGGGTACCCCGTCCCGCCGCTGCCCGGCCAGGTGCTGCCGCCGTCCCCGCGCGCCCAGCGCCGGCTCGCGGCGACGGCGACCGACGCCGCCCCGGCGGCGCTCCCGTCAGGCCCGTCCGGACCCGAGACCCCGCAGGAGGTGCGCGGTGGCTGAGCGCAGGAAGAAGCCGACCGGCGACGTCGGCCGGCAGGGCCGCGACGTCGAGCGCGCCCCGCGCGGCGGCGAGGTCGACCGGCCCGCCGAGGGCTACGAGTCGCTCATCGAGAAGCGCTCGGGCCTGTCCGAGCTGCTCGCCCCCGTCGGCGGGTTCGGCGTGACGCTGTCGAACATGTTCCGCCCGACCGTGACGGAGCAGTACCCGCGCGAGCAGGTGCCGACCAAGCCCCGCTACCACGGGCGGCACCAGCTCAACCGGTACGCCGACGGGCTGGAGAAGTGCATCGGCTGCGAGCTGTGCGCGTGGGCCTGCCCCGCGGACGCGATCTACGTCGAGGGCGCCGACAACACCCCCGACGCCCAGTACTCGCCGGGGGAGCGGTACGGCCGCGTCTACCAGATCAACTACCTGCGGTGCATCTTCTGCGGCCTCTGCATCGAGGCGTGCCCCACGCGCGCGCTGACGATGACCAACGAGTACGAGCTGGCCGGCCCCACGCGCGCGGGCATGATCTGGGAGAAGCAGGACCTGCTCGCACCGCTGCGCTCCGGCCAGCTCGCGAGCCCGCACCCGATGGTCGAGGGCACGACGGACACGGACTACTACCGGGGCGACGTCACGGGCGTGACCGAGGACCAGGTCGCGTGGGTCGCCGAGCACCGTCCCGACGACCCGACGCTGCCCGTCAACGCCGAGCAGGGCGCGACCGTGCCCGACCTCGGCGGGACGCGCCTGGCGCAGGCCGCCATCACCGCCGCCGCGCGCCGCCAGGGAGGAGCCCGATGAGCGGCACGCTCGCGACCGTGCACGCCGCGCTGCCCACCGTGCTGCCGACGGTGCTGCCCGCCGCGCTCGAGGAGACCGGGCGCACGACGACCGGCGAGGCGGTGCTGTTCTGGGTGCTCGCGCCGATCATGGTGCTCGCCGCGCTCGGGCTGCTGTTCGCCCGCAAGACCGTGCACGCCGCGCTCGCGGTCGTCGTCGTGATGGTGTCGCTGGCGTTCCTCTACGTCGCGCAGGACGCCGTGTTCCTCGGCGTCGCGCAGGTCGTCGTGTACACCGGCGCGGTCATGATGCTGTTCCTCTTCGTGCTCATGCTCGTGGGCGTCGACCGGTCCGACTCGCTCGTGGAGACGATCCGCGGGCAGCGGTGGATCGGCGTGCTCGCGGGCCTCGGGCTCGGCGTCGTGCTGGCCGGCGTGCTCGGGCGGGCGACGTACGCACCGGCCCGCGGGCTCGTCGAGGCGAACGCCGCGTCGAACCCCGTGGGCGTGGCCCGGCTCGTCTTCGGGGACCACGTGCTCGCGTTCGAGGTCGTCGGCTGCCTGCTCGTCGTCGCCGCGCTCGGCGCCCTCGTGCTCACGCACCGCCGCCGCCTCACCCCGCGCGTCGGACAGCGCGAGCTCGCCGAGCGCCGCGTGCGCGAGGGCGGCAGCCTCGTGCCGCTGCCCGCGCCCGGCGTCTACGCGCGGCACAACGCCATGGACGTGCCGGCCCTCGGGCCCGACGGCCGGCCGCTCGAGCACTCGGTGCCGCGCGTGCTGCGCGTGCGCGGCCAGGAGGCCGACGCGCGCGAGTACGCCGCCCGCATCGACCGCGTGCTCGCGGGCGGCTGGGCCAACGGCGCCGGGT
>NZ_JBFTEP010000209.1:0-3936 GCF_047229365.1 Cellulomonas pasadenensis
GGGTGTGGGAGAGTAGGACGCCGCCGGACAACCATTCCACGAAGGCCCACCCGACACCGGGTGGGCCTTCGTGCGTTCACGTGCGACTTGCGCGACATTCCCCTGTCATCACCGGACGACGCCGAGGCAGAACCCGCCGCATCGTCCGTAGCTCCACCCGCGCGCACCCCGCGGTGCAGCACCGCCCACCCGCTGTCCGCGGTGATGAGACCATGGGCGTCGACGTACGACGAGGAGTTACACCATGAACAGCGACGGCTCGGACGAGCGACGCCCCCGCCAGGACCGACAGGGCGGCGGATCGGCCCGCCCGTGGAGCGGCGGCAGCGGTGCCTCCGGAGGCGCCCGCGGCGGATCCCGAGGCGCCGGCGGCGCGCGCGACGCACGCGGCGGGTACGGCGGTGACGACCGCCGTGGCGCGTACGAGGGACGGAGCGGCGGGACGCGGGGCGGCCGCCCCGGTGGCTCCGGTGCGCGTCCCTCCGGTGGAGGCCGGACGGGCGGCGCGGGACGTCCCGGCGCCTCCGCAGCCGGTCGCTCCGACCGTGCACCGGGTGCCGGTCGGTCGACGTGGCAGAGCCGGGACCGCGACGAGCGCCCCGCCGGCGCGTCGCGCCCCGGTGCGGGCCGCGACGGTGGCGGGTACCGCGAGGCGCCGCGTGGCGAGCGCCGGGAGGACCCACGGGGGCAGCGCGGCTCGTGGTCGTCCGCGGATCGGGACGACGACCGGCGCGGCGCGCCGCGGAGCGCCGGGCGGCCGTGGTCGCCGAGCGCGTCGCCGGAGCGCGGCCGCGGTGCCGGCGGGGCGGGCCGGCCGTGGGACCGGGCGGACGACCGTCCTGGCCGGCGCGACGACCGTTCGGCCTCGGGCGACCGCGAGCAGCGCGAGAGCCGTGGTGCGCGCTCGGCACGGACGTGGGGCGCGGACGCCGGCGGGCCGTCGCCGCGCCGTGAGCAGGCGCCTTCGTGGGGTGCCGGCGGGGGTCGTCCGACCGGCCGTGCGGGTGCGCCGCGCTCCTCGGGCGGATGGTCGGGCGCGGGCCGGGACGACGCGCGCGGCGCGGGCCGTCCCGCGCGCGACGACAGGGGCGCGCGCGGCAGCTGGGGCGACCGGTCCGCCGAGCGTCCCGCTCGTCCGTGGGAGGACCGCCGTACCAGCGGCGGGGCGCGTGACGAGCGGGGCCAGGGCGGCGAGCGCCGGCCCGCAGCGCCGCGCCGCGGCGACGACCGTGCCGGCCGTGACCGCTTCGCCGACCGACCGTCCTGGGGCGCATCCGACGACCGCGGTCCGGGACCGCGTCGCGAGCAGCGTCCGGACGACCGGCGCGGCGCGGGCCGCTACGACGAGCGGCCGACGCGGGGATCCGACGCACGCCGCGGTGACGCCGGTGCGGCTCCCCGTCGAGGTGGCGAGCGGTCGTACGGCGAGCGGTCCTCCGCGGACCGGTCGTACGGGAAGCAGCCGTCGGCCGGGCGTGCGGATGCGCGCGGGACGACGGGGCGCCACGACGCCGAGCGGCGAGGTGGGTCGGCGGCGGGCGAGCGCCGCGGCGCCGCGCGGTCCGACGACCGCGCGACCGGCCGTTCGTGGGGCGAGCGTGGCGCGGCAGGTCCGGACGGCGGCGCCCGCTCGGGCGACCGTCGCACCGAGGGCGGCGGCCGTGCGACCGGCCACCCGCGGGTGGCCGGTGGCGACCGCGCGCCGCGCGCGGCCGACCGGCACGAGCCGGAGCGCGTGCGCGTCCCGGAGCCGGAGATCCCGGAGGACGTCACGTTCGCCCAGCTGGACCGCGAGGCACGCGGGCCGCTGCGGACGCTGAGCAAGGACAACGCCGAACGCGTCGGGCGACACCTCGTCATGGTGGGGCGTCTGCTGGACGTCGACCCCGAGCGTGCGTACGAGCACGCGGCGGCGGCCGTCCGCCGCGCCGGGCGGGTCGACGTGGTGCGTGAGGCCGCGGGGCTGGCCGCCTACCGGACCGGCCGCTACGCGGAGGCACTGCGCGAGCTGCGCACGGTGCGACGCCTGAACGGCTCGTCCGAGCACCTCGCGGTGATGGCCGACGCCGAGCGTGGGCTCGGGCGGCCCGAGCGTGCGATCGCCCTCGCCAACGAGCCGGAGGCCGAGGCGCTCCCGGCGGCCACGCGGGTCGAGCTCGCGATGGTCGTCAGCGGGGCACGTCTCGACATGGGGCAGGCCGAGGCCGCTGTGGCGGCGTTGGCCACCGACCTCGTGCGCGGTGCGAGCGGTGTGCTCGCGGTCCGCGTCGCCCAGGCGCGCGCCGCCGCGCTCGAGGCCGCGGGACGGCACGCCGACGCCGAGGCGGAGCTCGCGCCGTACTCCGAGCGCGAGCTCGAGGAGGCCGCCGGGCTCGTGGAGGTCGAGGAGGAGGTCCTCGTGTACGACCTGGAGGACGACGCACCCGAGACGGCCGACGCACCTGCGGACCCCGCCGAGGCCGAGGACGCAGAGGCCGAGGTCGCCGACGCCGAGGACGCCGACGCCGACGGGGCGGACCAGGGCGACGGCGCGGAGGAGGACGAGGCGCCGGACGCCGACGACTCGGGCGTCGAGAAGGCGACCGCTGCCGCGGCGGTGGCCGATGACGCGGTGGCCGATGACGCGGTGGCCGACGAGGCCGCGAGCGACGAGGCCGCGAGCGACGCGGGGGCCACCGATGAGGCGGCTGCTGCGGGAGGAGCCGCGGACGACGCGGCGGACGACGGCGAGGCGCCGGACGCCGGCACGACGGCCGGCGACCGCGCGGACGACGAGGAGGCACGGTGACGGGTGCAGGGCTGCTGGCGTCGCAGGAGCCGCTCGCGGAGCGGTACGACCTCGCGCTCGTCGACCTCGACGGCGTGGCGTACCGCGGGCACGAGCCGATCGACGGTGCCGCGCAGGGGCTCGAGGGGGCCCGTGGCGCCGGCATGCGGCTCGTGTTCGTCACGAACAACGCCTCGCGCGAGCCCGAGCAGGTGGCCGACCAGCTGGTCGGCCTCGGCATCCCCACGCAGCCGCACGAGGTGATGACCGCCGCGCAGGCCGCCGCGGAGCTGCTGGCGACGCGCGTGCCCGCCGGGGCGCGCGTCCTCGTGGTCGGCGGCGCCGGCCTGCTGACGGCGGTGCGTGCGAAGGGGTACGACGTCGTGACGTCGGCCGACGAGGAGCCGGTGGCGGTCGTGCAGGGGTTCGCGCCCGAGCTCGGCTGGGCGCAGCTGGCCGAGGCGGCGTACGCCGTGCAGCGCGGCGCGTGGCACGTCGCGTCGAACCTCGACCTCAGCCTGCCGACGGCACGCGGCTTCGCCCCGGGCAACGGGTCGCTCGTCGGCGCGGTGCGCGCGGCGACGGGCGTCGAGCCGGCGAGCGCCGGCAAGCCGTCGCCGACGATGTACCGCCTCGCGGTGGAGCGCGCCGGTGCCCGTGCGCCGCTGGTGATCGGTGACCGGCTCGACACCGACCTCGCCGGCGCGCGCTCGGGGGACATCCCCGGGCTGCACGTCCTCACGGGGGTGAGCAGCGCGCGCGACGACGTCCTGGCGCTGCCGGGGGAGCGCCCGCACTTCATCGGTGCCGATCTGCTGTCCCTCCTCGAGCCCCACCCGGCCCCCGCGCCGGAGGACGGCTGGTGGGTGTGCCGCGGCGCGGCCGCGCGGGTCGCGGCGGGCGCTCTCGAGCTGCGTCCGGCGCCGGGCGCGGACGGCCGTCTGGACCTCGTGCGTGCGGCCTGCGCCGCCGCCTGGGACACCGCCGACCGCGGGCTCCCGCTCGACCCGTCGAGCGTGCCGGAGCTCTGACGTAGCGCCGCGCGCCGCGGGCCCGTGGCGGAGGGCACGCGCCCTCCTGTGGGTCGTGCCCGCCGTCGCGGACGGTCGCCGGGTAGCGTGGGGACGCCCGGCGCGCCCGCGCGTCGGGCGCGGCACGTCCGCCGGCAC
>NZ_JBFTEP010000210.1:0-3869 GCF_047229365.1 Cellulomonas pasadenensis
CCGCAGCACGCTACGTCGGCAGCGGGGGCGCGGCCCGCGGTGGCCCACCTTCGGGTGACGCGGCCGCCGCGGGGGACGCGCCGACGTCGCCGTCGCGCCGCCCGCCCGCCGCGCCGACCTACCCTGGCGGCATGCCGACCCTGCTCGCCGTCTGCGCCGTCCACGCCCTGCGCCCCGACAGCGGGTCGAACGGCGTCACCGCGATCGACAAGCGGTCCGTCGACGGGCCCGCGAAGATCGGCCCGTACGGCGTGCGCGGCGACGTGCAGGCCAACCGCAAGTACCACGGCGGGCTGGAGCAGGCGGTGTACGCGTACGGGCAGGACGACGCCGACTTCTGGGCGGCCGAGCTGGGCCGCGACCTGCCGCCGGGGTGGTTCGGCGAGAACCTGCGCGTGGCGGGTCTGGACCCGACGGCCGCGCGGATCGGCGAGCGGTGGCGGGTGGGCGCGCGTGTGGTGCTCGAGGTGACGGGCCCGCGGACGCCGTGCGCGACGTTCGCGCGATGGGTCGGCGGCGTGGACGAGCGCGGCTGGGTCAAGCGGTTCGGCGCCGAGGGCCGCCTGGGTGCGTACCTGCGCGTCGTCCGCGGCGGCGAGGTGGCGGCCGGCGACGAGGTCGCCGTGGAGCCCGCGCCGGCCGACGCCCCGACGGTCCTGGCCCGCTACCGCGGCTGACCGGACGCCCCACGCGCCCGGACCCGTCCCGACCGGCCCGTCCCGACCGGCCCCGACCCGACCCGTCCCGACCCACCCCACCCGCCGTCGAACCGGCCGTCGCGCAGCGGTCGGGCGCCGCCGTGCTGCACGACGGCCGGTTCGGCGGGCCGGTCGCGGGTGGGTCGGGAGGCGGTCAGAGGCGTTCGATCGCGAACGACAGCAGGAAGCCGACCGTCGCCAGCAGTCCCGCGTACAGGTGGGTGCGCTCGAACGCCTCGGGGATCATCGTGTCGGCGACCATCGCGAGGATCGCGCCGGCGGCGACGGCCGTGATCGCCGCGACGACGGCCCCGGACGCCCCCTCCAGCAGCAGCGCACCCAGCGCCGCCGCGACGCCGCTGGCCAGCGCGATGCCGCCCCACACGCCGAACACGTAGCGCGCGGACCGGCCGCCCCGCTTCATCCCGGCGGCGCTCGACAGCCCCTCCGGCAGGTTCGAGACCGCGATCGCCGCCAGCACCGGCACGCCGACGCCGCCCCCACCGAGCAGCGACAGCCCGAGCACCACCGACTCCGGCACCCCGTCGAGCAGCGCGCCCACCGCGATGGCGGCGCCGCTGCCCGCGTCGTCCGCCCCCGGCTGCTGGTCCCCCGACCGCTTGCGGTGGCGTGCGCCGTGCCGCGCCAGCGCCACGTTCGCCGCCACGTACGCCACCGCCCCGCCCAGGAACCCCGCGGCCGTGACGGCGAGCCCGCCGGTGCGCTCGGCGTCGTCGACGAGGTCGAACGCGAGCGCCGAGATCAGCACGCCCGCCCCGAACGCCATCACCCCCGCGACGACCTTCTGCGGCACCCGCACGAACCACGCCACGGCGGCGCCCAGCATGAGCGCGGCCCCGGCCGCCAGTCCCCAGAGCCCTGCCTCCACCCACACCGGCACGCGGCTCCTCCTCTCGCTTCGGTCGCTCGGGCAGACGGACGGGCCGGACGGACGGGCGGGACGGGTGGACGGCGCGGCCGGTCAGGCCGACGGCCCCAGCTCCGCGGCGGACACGACGCCGCGGACCGGCGGCAGGGCGGCGCGCGCCTCGTCGGACGCCTGGTCGACGACGACGGACAGCCCCACGAGCTCGCCCCCGCACTGCTCCACGAGGGCGCACGCGGCCAGCGCCTGCGCCCCGACCTCCACCCAGTCGTCGACGAGCAGCACGCGGTCGCCCGGCTGCACGAGGTCCGAGCGGGTCGCGAGCTCGCGCCGGCGCCCCCGGTAGTCGAAGTCCGCGCGCCGCCGCACGACCGGCCCCGGCAGCATGCCGCCGTCGGTCCGCACGGGCACGAACCCGGCACCGAGCTCGACGGCGACGGCGGGCCCGAGCACGAACCCGCGCGCCTCGATGCCGACGACCGCGTCGACGTGCACGTCGCGGAACGGCTCCGCGAGCGCACGCACCACCGCGGGCAGCGCCGCCGGGTCGCGCAGCACCGGCCACAGGTCCGCGTCGCCGGCGACCCACCGGAAGCGTGCGAGCACGGCGGCGCGCGCCGCGTCGAGGACCGGGTCGCCGCCCATGCCCCGACGCTACGACGTGCGCGAACGCGCCGCCCGGCACGCGTGTCGATCGGACCCCGCCGAGATCGTCAACTCCACGTCGGGCACCCGCCCCGACCGCGGGCCGCGCACCGGCCGGCCTGCGCCCTACCCTGTCGACGAGGTCGGCACGGACCGTCCGAGGAGGACGCCATGCGCTACACGCTCCTGCTGCACTACCCCGAGATGTCGCCCGAGGAGCTCGGCCCCGAGGGGCAGGAGCACGGGCAGCGCGCGTTCAGCGCCTACGCCGCGACGCTGCACGCGGCCGGCGTGCTGGTCGGCGGCGAGGTGCTCCAGCCGTCGGTCGCGACGACCACGGTGCGCACGGTCGACGGCGTCCTGCAGGTGCAGGACGGGCCGTTCGCGGACACGAAGGAGCAGCTCGGCGGCACGTTCGTCATCGACGTCCCGGACCTCGACGCCGCGCTCGCGTGGGCGCGGCAGGCGCCGTCCGTGGAGTGGGGTCCGGTCGAGGTGCGGCCGGGGGCCGTGCACGTCGTCGACGGCTCCTGGACGCCGAACGCGTGAGCGCCGACGAGGCCCGGGCGGCCGCCGAGCGCGCCGCCCGGGACTCGTACGGCCGCCTGCTCGCCCTGCTCGCCGCGCGCTGCGGTGACGTCGCCCTCGCCGAGGACGCGTTGTCGACCGCATTCGAGCAGGCGCTGCGCACGTGGCCGGACGGCGTCCCGCGCAACGCCGACGGCTGGCTCCTCACCGTGGCCCGCAACCGTGTCCGCGACGTGTGGCGGTCCGCCGCGCACCGCACGTCCACCCCGCTCGACGCGCTGCTGACCGGCGCCGCCGACGACGACCGCCTCGCGCGCGCGACGGCGACCGACCCGTTCGCCGACGTCGACCCCGACGCCGTCCCGGACCGCCGGCTCGCGCTGCTGTGCGTGTGCGCGCACCCCGCGATCGCCGCGGACGTCCGCACGCCGCTCATGCTGCAGACGGTCCTCGGGCTGGAGGCGGCGCAGGTCGCGCGGCTGTTCGCCGTGCCGCCCGCGACGATGGCGCAGCGGCTGGTGCGCGCGAAGCGGCGCATCGCCGCCGCCCGCGTCCCCTTCGTCGTCCCAGGCCGCGCGGCGCTCGCCGAGCGGCTGCCCGCCGTGCTCGAGGCCGTCTACGGCGGCGCGGCGGCGTCGTGGCGGCAGGACGGCCGCGGCCTCGCCGGCGAGGTGCAGCACCTGGCCGTGACGACGGCCGCGCTGCTCGACGACGAGCCGGAGGCGTGGGCGCTCGCGGCGCTGGTCACGCTGGCCCTGGCGCGGCGCGCGTCGGGCCCGTTCGTCCCGCTGGACGAGCAGGACCCGGCCGCGTGGGACGCGGCGCTGGTCGCCGAGGGCGAGGCGTACCTGCGCCGGGCGGACCACGCGGCGCGGGGCCGTCCGCCCGGGCGGTTCCGCCTCGAGGCGGCGATCCAGGCGGTGCACGCGGACCGGCGCCGCACCGGTGTCACCGACTGGGCGGCGCTGCGCACGCTCTACCGTGCGCTCGACGCGGTGGCCCCGAGCCTGGGCGGGCGCGTGGCGCTCGCGGCCGTGACCGGACGGGTCGACGGGCCGGGGGCCGGGCTGGCCGCGCTGCCGCCCGAGCCGGTGCCGCCCTTCCAGCCGTGG
>NZ_JBFTEP010000211.1:0-3815 GCF_047229365.1 Cellulomonas pasadenensis
GACCAGCGCCCACGGGGGCACGGGCAGGGTCGCGGGCGCCGCCCCGGTCGCCACGAGCGCGACCGCGGTGAGCGGCGCGGCGACGAGCAGCACGTCCCCCGCGAGCGCGGTCGTGCGCCGGGGCACGCCCGACGACTGCACGAGGGCGGCGGCGAGCACGAGCGCCGCGCCTCCGGCGGCGCCCACGAGCGCGGACCGCACCAGCGCCTCGCCCGACCGCTCGAGCAGCCCCGCCTCGAGGAGCACGACGACCACCGCGCCGGCGAGCGCGGCCAGCACGGGCAGCCGGACGGCGGCCGGCCGCAGGAGCCCGCGCCGGTCCACGGGCAGCGTCAGCCACCACGCACCCTCGGCACCGCCCGCCCCGACGGGTCCGAGCCGACCCGCGAGCGCCACGAGCGCACCGGCCGCGGCGAGGAGCAGGACGGCGACCACCACGGGCAGGCTCAGCGCGCCGGGGGTCGCGACGTCGGGCGGCGGGGGCAGCGCGACGCGCAGCTGCTGGACGACGCCGAGGGCGATGCCGACCGAGATCGCGAGGCTCAGCACGGCCGCGTACACGTCGCCCAGCAGGGCGCCGAGGTGCGCGTCCGCGCGGACGCGCGCCGCCTCCGCGGTGAAGCGCCGGATCGACCGTGCCGCCGGGACGCGGCCCGTCTCGTACGGGCGCACGGCCGTCACAGCACCACCCGCGCGATCCGTGCGGCGGCCTCGTCGGCGTCGACCACCTCGACGGCGCGCTCGTCGACGTGCACCGCCGTGTCGCAGACCTCGCGCACCAGCTCGGCGTCGTGCGTCGCGAGCAGCACCGCGCCCCCGGCGGCGGTCTCGGCGCGCAGCCGCTCGGCGAGGCGCGCGCGCATGGCGCGGTCCAGCCGCTGCTCCGGCTCGTCGAGCACGAGCAGCGAGCGCGGCCGCGCGAAGCCGGCGGCGAGCAGGAGCCGGCGACGCTGCCCGGAGGACAGCGCCACCGGCAGCGCCCGCGCGTGCTCCGCGAGGCCGAACTCCTCGAGCAGCTCCGCGACGCGGTCGCGCGCGTCGACCACGCCGTGGCCGCGGGCCGTCAGGTACAGGTGCTCGGCGGCCGTCAGCGCCGGGAAGTACGCGTCGTCGTCGAGCACGCCGGCGACCTCGCGACGGAACTCCGGCTCGCGCTCGTCGACCGGGCGCCCGAGCACCTCGACGCGGCCCGCGAGGGGCGTGAGCAGCCCCAGCACGGTCTTGAGGACCGTCGACTTGCCGGACCCGTTCGCGCCGACGAGCGCGACGGCGCGCCCCGCCTCGACCGTGAACGTCACCGGCGGGCACACGGGCGTCGCCCCGTAGCCCACCTCGACGTCGTGCACGCGGACCACGGGTGTCGCCATGCCGGTCAGGGTAGTGCGGTCGACGCGAGCGGCCCGGCCGCGTCACGCGCGGTCGAGGTACTCCTCGCGCTCCCCCGCGAGCTGCTGCTCGATCGCGGCACGCAGCGCCGGCCACGTCGTGAGCTCGGCGTCCTGCGCGACCAGGCCCCGCGCGTCCGCCCGCGCGGTGTCGATGACGTCCGCGTCGCGCGTGACGCGCAGGAGGCGCAGCGAGCTGCCGCGTCCGTGCTGCGCCGCCCCGAGGACGTCGCCCTCGTGCCGCAGCTCGAGGTCGAGCGCGGCGAGGCGGAACCCGTCGGTCGTGCTCGCGAGCGTCTCGAGGCGCGTGTGCGCGTCGGTGCCGGGCTCCGCCGCGCTGACGAGCAGGCACAGGCCCGGGCGCGTGCCGCGACCCACGCGGCCGCGCAGCTGGTGCAGCTGGGACAGCCCGAACCGGTCGGCGTCGAGCACGACCATCACGGTGGCGTCGGGGACGTCGACGCCGACCTCGATGACCGTCGTCGACACGAGCACGGGCGCCGCGCCGGACGCGAACCCCGCGAACGCGCGGTCCTTCTCGTCGGGGGCCATGCGGCCGTGCAGCACGCCCACGCCGACGTCCGCGAGGTCCGGGCGCGCGCGCAGCTCGTCGGCCACCTCCGTGACGGCCCGCAGGGGGCGGCGCGGCGGCGCCGCACCCCCGCCGACCGTCTCCACGGCCTCGGCCAGGAGGTCCGCGCCCTCGTCGTCGTCGGACGTCCCGCCCGGCGCCTCGTCCGCCTCGATCCGCGGGCAGACGACGTACGCGCGCCCGCCCCGGTCGACCTCCTCGCGCACGCGCTGCCACGTGCGGTCCGTCCAGCGCGGGTTGTCGGCCGGCACGGTGTGGGTCGTGATGCCGGCGCGCCCCGCGGGCACCTCGTCGAGCACCGACGTCTCCAGGTCGCCGAACACCGTCATCGCGACCGTGCGCGGGATCGGCGTCGCCGTCATGACGAGCGTGTGCGGCGTGCGCGCCGCCTTCGCGCGGAGCGCGTCCCGCTGCTCCACGCCGAACCGGTGCTGCTCGTCGACGACCACGAGGCCGAGGTCCGCGATCTGCACGTGCTCGGAGAGCAGGGCGTGCGTGCCGACGACGATGCCGGCGCGCCCGCTCGCCGCGTCCAGCAGCGCCTCGCGCCGGGCCGCCGCGGGCAGCGACCCGGTGAGCAGCGCGACCCGCGTGGCGTCCTCGGCCCCGCCGAGGAACCCGCCGTCCGCGAGGTCCCCCAGCAGGGTGCGCAGCGTGCGCGCGTGCTGGGCCGCGAGCACCTCCGTCGGCGCGAGCAGCGCCGCCTGCCCGCCCGCGTCGACGACCTGCAGCATCGCGCGGAGCGCGACCACCGTCTTGCCCGAGCCGACCTCGCCCTGCAGCAGACGCTGCATGGGGCGTGGCGCGGCCAGCTCGGCCGCGATCTCCTCGCCCACGGTGCGCTGGCCGGCGGTGAGCGAGAAGGGCAGCCGCGCGTCGAACGCGTCGAGCAGGCCGCCGGCGCGCCGCGGGCGGGCCACCGCCTCCTCCTGCGCGACGCGCTCCCGGCGTCGCGCGAGCTCGGCCTGCAGCACGAGCGCCTCCTCGTAGCGCAGCCGGTCGCGGCCGCGGCGCCACTCCTGCTCGTCGGCGGGGACGTGCACGAGCCGCAGCGCCTCGAACAGCGTCGGCAGCCCGTGCTCCGCACGCAGGTGGGCGGGGACGGGGTCGGGCACGTCCTCCTCGCGCAGCGGGTCGAGCACCGTGCGGACGGCCTGCGCGACCTTCCACGACTCGAACCCGGCGAACGCCGGGTAGACCGGGATCGGGCGGCTCGCGTCGAGCAGCGCCTCCTCCTCGTCGTGCGCGTCGTCCTCGGCGCCGAACAGCCGGCACTCCGGGTGCATGAGCTGGAGCGTGCCGCGGTAGAGCGACACGACGCCGGTGAACAGCCCGCGGCGGCCGGTGCGCAGCTGGCTCTCGCGCCACTCCAGCTTGCGCCGGTGCGTCGCGAAGAACGTGAGCTCGATCCGGCTCGTGCCGTCCGTGATCGTCGACTGCAGCAGCCCCTTGCCCTGCGCGGTCGTGCGCAGCGACGTCCGCACGACCTCCGCCACGACCGTGACGTGCTCCCCGACGGCCAGGTGCGTCATGTCCGTCAGCGACGCCGCCTCGGCGTACCGGCGGGGGTAGTGCCGCAGCAGGTCCTCGGCCGTCTCGAGGCCCAGCCTGCCCAGCGCCTTGCCGGTCCGCGGGTTCGTCGCCCGCGCGAGCGGCACGGCGAGGGGGTCCGTCGTCAGCATCCGCGCCTCACCCTCGTGCCCGTCCCTCCGTGGTCCTCGTCGCCCGGCCCGTCGCGCGTGTCGCCCCGGTCAGTCGGCACCCGCTCACCCATGAGGCGCCGCTCGTCGTCGGACGCGCGAACCATCGCGACCATGGCATGCGCCACCGCGTCCGCG
>NZ_JBFTEP010000212.1:0-3787 GCF_047229365.1 Cellulomonas pasadenensis
GGGCCGCGCTCCGGCTCGCGGCGGCGGCGAGCGGCTCCGACGTCACCCGCGCGCGGGGCGACCGCGACGTCGCGCGGGGCACCGGCGTGCTGCGCGGCGTGGCCGGCGGCGAGGTCGAGGAGTACGCGCGTCCGGAGCCGGTCCGGTCGGGCCGATGACGCCGCCCGGCCGCGGCGGCACGTCGCGCACCAGCACGCACGGCCGGGAGGTCTTACGCCGGGGACCGGTCCTCCGACGCCGCCGGGGGTGGGAGGTGCCCCGCCACCGGCGGCTCGGCGCGCGCCCGGCGGCGGGCGGTGGACGGCGGGTCGTACGTGGCGACGAAGGCGGTGTCCGCACCCACGCGGCCCACGCGGTCGGCGCCGCCCGGTGACCCCAGCGGCGTCGACCGCCCGGGCAGCGGCTCGGTGAAGAACAGCGCCTGGTCGGCTGCGAATGCCGACCACCCGGCCGGCAGCGCGTCCTCGGGGTAGATCGCGTCGACCGGGCACACGGGCACGCACGCGCCGCAGTCGATGCACTCGTCGGGGTGCACGTAGACCGAGCGCCGACCCTCGTAGATGCAGTCCACCGGGCACGCGAGCACGCAGGAGCGGTCGAGCACGTCGATGCACGGCTCGGCGACGACGTACGCCATGCGCACCTCCTCGTGCGGGCCCGGTCCGCGCGGCGCCCGGCGCGGGTGCCGCTCCCAGGAGCAGCATCGCACCGGCCGCGGACGCCCGCCGCGCGCCCCGGCCGCACCCTCGCCATGCTGGACCCGCGCCGCGCCCCGGCGCCGCGCGCCCACCCGCCCACGTCGAGGGAGTCCCCGTGCCCGTCCCCGTGCCCGACGGTCCCCTGCCCGCCCGTGTCGCCGGCGGTCTGCTGGCGACAGTGTTCGGCCCGCTCGCCGCGCTGCGCCGCGGCCGCCCGCTGCACCCGCGCGGCACCGTGCTCCGCGGGACGCTGCGGCTCGGCGACGACCCCGACGCTCCCGGGGGCGAGCTGCGGTACGCGGGACCGGCGCTCGTGCGCGTGTCCCGCTCGGCGGGCCTGCCGCCGGGGCTGCCGGACGTGCACGGCGTCGCGGTGCGGTGGGAGGTCGACGGGCGTCCGCAGGACCTGCTGCTGTCCGGCACGGGCACCGGTCGGCTCTCGCGGTTCCTCCTCGTGCCGCGGACGAGCCCGTGGGGCGGACCGATGGGCTCGCTCATGCCGTTCCGCACCGCCGACGGGCCGGTCGTGCTCGGCGCCGTACCGGTGCCGGGCGCCCGCGGGGACACCGACCGGTCCGACCTGCGCGTGGACCTCGTACTGATGTCGGCGCGCGCCGGCGGGCCGTGGCAGCGCTGCGGCCGGCTCGTCGCGGACGAGATCGTCCCCGACCTCGACCTGCGGTTCGACCCGGTGCTGCACGTGCCCGCCCCGTACCGGACGTACGCCTGGGCCGCCGCCCTGCGCCTGCCCGCGTACGCCGCGGCCCGCCGGCACGACCCCCGGCGCCCGGCGCGCGCGACGGGCCGTCCGCCTCGATACTCGGGCGGGTGACCAGCACCGACAGCGGCGCCGAGGCGCCCACCCGCCTGCGGCGGTCCGTCACCGGACCGCTCCTGTTCCTCTTCATCCTCGGCGACGTGCTCGGCGCCGGCGTCTACGCGCTCGTCGGCGAGCTGTCCGCCGAGGCCGGCGGCATGGTGTGGCTGCCGCTGCTCGTGGCGCTCGTCATGGCGCTGCTCACCGCGGCGTCGTACGCCGAGCTCGTCACCAAGTACCCGCAGGCGGGCGGCTCGGCCGTCTACGCGCAGCGCGCCTTCAAGCGGCCGGTGATCTCCTTCCTCGTCGGGTTCTCGATGCTCGCGGCCGGTGTCACGTCCGCCGCCGGCCTGTCGCTCGCGTTCGCCGGCGACTACCTCGGCGTGTTCCTCGACGTGCCGGCGATCCCCGCGGCGATCGTCTTCCTCGCGCTGGTCGCCCTCCTCAACGCCCGCGGCATCAAGGAGTCGATGCGGGCCAACGTCGTCATGACGGCGATCGAGGTGAGCGGCCTGCTCCTCGTCGTCGTGCTCGGTGCGATGGTGCTGGGCCGGGGCGACGGCGACCCGGGGCGCCTGCTGGAGCTGCCGGAGGGCACCTCCGCGGCCGCCGCGACGCTCGGCGGCGCGCTCATCGCGTTCTACTCGTTCGTCGGCTTCGAGACGTCGGCGAACGTCGCCGAGGAGGTCCGCGACGTGCGGCGCGTGTACCCGCGCGCCCTCTTCGGCGCCCTGCTCGCCGCGGGCGTCGTCTACCTGCTGGTGGGGATCGTGGCGCCGGCCGTCGTGGCGCCGGACGACCTCTCGGCGTCGAGCGGCCCGCTGCTCGAGGTGGTCCGGGCCGCGGGCGGCGTGCCGCTGCAGCTGTTCTCCGTCGTCGCGCTCATCGCCGTGGCCAACGGCGCGCTGCTGACGATGATCATGTCGAGCCGCCTCGCCTACGGGATGGCGGACCAGGGGCTGCTGCCCGGCCCGCTCACGCGCGTGCTGCCGAACCGGCGCACGCCGGTCGTCGCGATCGTCGTGACGACGGTCGTGGCGATCGTCCTGACCACGACGGGCTCGCTGGTCGACCTCGCCTCGACCGTGGTGCTGCTCCTGCTGCTGGTGTTCCTCAGCACGAACCTCGCCGTGCTCGTGCTGCGCCGCGACCGCGTGGACCGCCCGCACTTCCGCGCGTGGACGCCGCTGCCGGTCCTGGCGATCGGCACGTGCCTGGGTCTGCTGACGCAGCAGGAGGCGCGGCACTGGCTGCTCGCCGGCGCGCTGCTCGCCGCGGGCCTCGTCCTGCACCTGCTCACGCGCCGCCGCTCCGAGGCGTCCGCGGCCGAGCGGGAGGCGGCGCGGGCGGCCGAGGGCGACGGCACGGGCTCGACGGACCGGCGCGCCTGAGCGTGCGCTGAGCGCGGCCACCCTCCCGGCCCGCTCGACGCGCGCGCGTCCGGACCCCGACCTAGCGTGGAGGACGCACGACCCCCCGAACACACAGGAGGAGACGGCATGCCCACGATCGAGCAGACCATCGACGTCGACGTCCCCGTGCGCACGGCGTACGACCAGTGGACGCAGTTCGAGGACTTCCCGCACTTCATGAACGGCGTCGAGCAGGTCACGCAGATCAGCGACACGATGACGCACTGGAAGACGTCGATCGGCGGCGTGAACCGCGAGTTCGACGCGCAGATCGTCGAGCAGGAGCCCGACCAGGTCGTCGCGTGGCGCAGCGTCGACGGCACGGCCCACGCGGGTCACGTGTCGTTCCAGCAGCTGGGCCCGGCGTCGACGCGGGTCACCGTGAAGATCGACTGGGAGGCGGACTCCCTCGTGGAGAAGGTGGGTGCCGCCGTCGGCGCCGACGACCGCCAGGTCAAGAAGGACGTCGAGCGGTTCAAGGAGTTCATCGAGAGCCGCGGCGCCGAGACCGGTGCCTGGCGCGGCTCGGTCGAGGGCGGCACGCCGACCGCCTGACGCACCGGCACGCCGACCGGCCCGGCCCCTCCGCGGAGGGCGCCGGGCCGTCGTGCGTCCGGGGGCGTCCGCCCCGCGGTGCCGTCAGCCGCGCAGGGCGCGCGCCAGCTCCGCCGGGTCGGTCGTCGGCCGCTCGCACACGAAGCCCCGGCACACGTACGCGGCGGGGCGGCCCTCGACGAGCGGGCGGTCACGCAGGAGCCCCGGCGCGTCGTCCGGCAGGTCGGCCGGGTCGCCGAGGGCGACGACGAGGCCGGGCGCCGCCGACGCCAGCGCCGCGCGGTGCAGCGCGCGCGTCCCGGCGT
>NZ_JBFTEP010000213.1:0-3734 GCF_047229365.1 Cellulomonas pasadenensis
GGCCGGCCGGTCGCCGCGCGCCGGGCGGGCGCCGCCGCCGCGCTTCCCGGTCTCGCCCAGGTCCTCGAGGGTCTCCGCCTCGAGCCCCGCGCGCGTGCGCTGGCCGCGGGGCAGGCGCCCGGTGACGCCCTCGGGGATGTCGAGGTCGCCGTGGATGTGGTCGGACGAGGAGTACGTCTCGACCGGGTCGGGGATGCCGAGGCCGAGCGCCTTGTCGATGAGGCCCCAGCGCGGCAGGTCGTCCCAGTCGACGAACGTGACGGCCGTCCCCGTGTTGCCCGCGCGGCCGGTGCGGCCCGTGCGGTGCAGGTACGTCTTCTCGTCCTCGGGGCACTGGTAGTTGACGACGTGCGTGACGTCCTCGACGTCGATGCCGCGCGCCGCCACGTCCGTCGCGACGAGCACGTCGACCTTGCCGTTGCGGAACGCGCGCAGCGCCTGCTCGCGCGCGCCCTGACCGAGGTCGCCGTGCAGCGCCCCGGCGGCGAACCCGCGCTCGACGAGCTCGTCCGCCACCTTCGCGGCGGTCCGCTTGGTGCGCGCGAAGACGATCGTCAGGCCGCGGTCGCGGGACTGGAGGATCTTCGCGAGCAGCTCGACCTTGTCGAGAGCGTGCGCGCGGTAGGCGACCTGCTTGATGTTCTTGACCGTCTGACGGCCGTCGTCGTCGGGGTCCTGCGCCCGGATGTGCGTCGGCTGCGACATGTAGCGGCGCGCCATCGCGACGACCGCGCCCGGCATCGTGGCCGAGAACAGCATCGTGTGGCGGTTGGCGGGCGTCGCCGCGAGCAGCTTCTCGACGTCCGGCAGGAAGCCGAGGTCGAGCATCTCGTCGGCCTCGTCGAGGACCACCTCGGTGGCGTGCTTGAGACGCAGGTGCCGCTGGTTGAGCAGGTCGATCATGCGGCCCGGGGTGCCGACGACGACGTCGGCGCCGCGCTGCAGCGCCTCGATCTGCGGCTCGTACGCGCGGCCGCCGTACACCTGCACGATGCGGACCTTGCGCCGGCTCGACGCCATCGCGAGGTCGCCCGCGACCTGCACGGCGAGCTCGCGGGTGGGGACGACGACGAGGGCCTGCGGGTCGCCGGGAGCCGTGAGGCGGTCGTAGCCCTCCTCGTCCGGGGCGATGACGCGGTGCAGCAGCGGGACGCCGAAGCCGAGCGTCTTGCCGGTGCCCGTCTTGGCCTGGCCGATGATGTCGTGGCCCGACAGCGCGACGGGCAGCGTCATCGCCTGGATGGGGAACGGGTGGCTGATGCCGGCGGCGGCGAGCGCCTCGACGATCTCGGGCCGGACGTCGAAGTCGGCGAACGAGGCGTCGACGGCCTGCACGGACGACGCGCGGCGGGTGCCGGTGGGGACGGGCGTCGGCACGGCGTCGGCGACGGTGCGGTGCTCGTCGAGGGTCTGGTCGACGGCGTGGTCGGTGGTGGCGGCCGGGATCTGCTCGGCCGCGTCGTCGTTCACGGGGGTGTCGGTGGTCACGCGGGTGCCTTCACTGGGCGGGCGGGGCGGCTCACGCACCGGGCGGGGCCGGCCGGGCGGGGGTGCCACGGCGGCCCGGCGGCGGGCGGAACGGCGCCACGCGGGTTGGCCGGCAGCCGATCGCGGAAGTCGCCTCGCGCGCGCCGGACGCGGCGGGTGCCGCTGCGGGCGCGTCGTGCGAGGTGGTCCGTCAGGACCGGGTAACAGGGACGACCGGGCAACCGATGTACGGGTTGTACCCCGCCACTGTATCCGACGGGCGTCCGTCCGCCGCGGTGGCCGTGCGCGCCCGCGTTAGGATCCCCGGATGACCTCCGTCGCCGGCAACGCCGCCCCCGAGCCGTCCGACGTCCCGGCGGCCGACCGCGCGTCGAACCGCGCACCCGGCAAGGGCGCCGACCGGGTCGGCACGGCGGTGGACGGCGCGCCCGGGGCGGCGGCCGACACTGCCGACGCGATCGAGGTCCTCGGGCTCGTCGCGGCGCTGGAGCACCAGGCGTTCACGCGGCTGGCGGGTGACAGCACGCAGGCGCCCGACCTGGAGCAGGCGCTCGCGCTGAGCCGGTTCGCGGCGCGCTGCACCGAGCGGCGCGACCGCGTCCTCGCCCGCGTCACCGAGCTCGGCGGCGACCCCGTGGCGGCGCTCGGCCGGTTCGGGGACGTGCTCGACGACTTCGACGCCCGCACGACGCCGAGCTCGTGGTCCGAGCGGCTGCTCAAGGCCTACGTCGGGTACGGCGTCGCGGACGACTTCTGCCGGCTGGTCGCGCGCGGGCTCGACCCGGACTCCCGCGTGCTCGTCGCCGAGCTCCTCGAGGACGCGTCGCACGCCGAGCTGGCCGTGCGCGAGCTCGACGCGGTGTGCGCGCAGGACGCCGTCGTCTCCGCGCGGCTCGCCCTGTGGGGGCGCCGGCTCGTCGGCGAGGCCCTCGGGGTCGTCCAGCGGCTCGTGCAGCGGCCGGGGGTGGCGCGCGTGCTCGACCGCGCGGACGTCGGGACCGCGCCCGAGCAGGAGACGCCGGCCACCGTGTTCAACGAGCTGACGGCGCAGCACACACGGCGGATGTCGCGGCTGCACCTGACCGCGTGACCGCCTGAGGGCGACGTCGCCGACCGCGCCCGGACGCACGCCCCCGGACGCGCGGACGCCCCGGCGGCCGGGCCGCCGGGGCGTCGCGCGGGTCGTCAGATGGTGCCGAAGCCCACGCGACCCTTCGTCTCCGCACCGATGTCCACGAAGCCGAGCGAGGCCGCCGGCACGATGATGCGCCGGCCGCGGGTGTCGGTGAGCTCGAGCGTCGACGACGTGCCGGAGAGCGCGTCCTTCACCAGGGTCGCGATCTCGTCCGCGCTCCTGTCCGACTCGAGCGTGATCTCGCGCGGCAGGTTCTGCACGCCGATCGTGATCTCCACGGGTACTCCTCCGAACGCCGGGGTCCCGTCGCAGGTGGCGGCGGGGTGTCGCGGTCGATCCTAGGCGTCCTCGTACGCGAAGTCCGGCCGGACGAGCCCGGCGACCCCGCGCCACGCCAGGTCGGAGACGAGGTCGACCACGCGGTCGGCGCCCTGCTCGTCCCGGTGCCGCAGCCAGAACGTCGCCGCGCCCTGCGCCGTCGCGACGAGCGCGGCCGCGAGCACGTCGCCGTCCGCGGGGGTGCGACCGGTCACCTGCACCAGCACCTCGGCGATCCGGCGGGTGGCCTCGGCGTTCGCGTGGTCGACGCGGCCGCGGACCTGCGCGTCGTGGGTGACGTCCGACTCGAAGAGCAGCGTCGACGACTCGCCCGCGACCCCGACGAACGCGAGGTACGCCTGCACGATCGCCGCGACGACGTCCCGGCCCGCGCCGCGCACGACCGGGCCGGCCTCGATGGGCGCGACCGCGCGCTCGACGGCGGCGAGCAGGTCCGCGCCCTGCGCGTCCACGACCGCGAGGTACAGGTCGAGCTTGGACGGGAAGTGGCGGTACAGCACCGGCTTGCTGACCTCGGCCCGGTCCGCGATGTCGTCCATCGAGACGTGGTGGAAGCCCTCGCCGGCGAACAGGTCGCGCGCGATGGCGAGCAGCTGCGCGCGGCGCTCGACGCGCGTCATCCGGGGGCCGCGCGCGCTGCGCGGCGCGGCGGCGGGGGGACGCCGCCGGGCGGGTGCGCGTACCCCCCGGCCCGCCGCGACCGCCCCGACAGACGCCTCACGGCGCGTGGCCGCTCGTGGCGGCGGGTGTTGGAGCCCGGGGTCATGAACCG
>NZ_JBFTEP010000214.1:0-3712 GCF_047229365.1 Cellulomonas pasadenensis
CAGCGGGGCGCGCGGCGCCGAGCGGGCGACGCCGCGCCGCGGGTGGGCGCGTCGTCGGCGGACGCGTCGGCGTCGGCGTCGGCGTCGGCGTCCACGACGGTGCCGTCCACGGCGTCGCGTCCGACGGCGTCGTCGTCCGCGTCGTCGCCGACCGTGCCCTCGTCCACCGGGCCGTCGTCCACCCCGTCGTCGGCCGCGGGCTCCTCGCCGGGCGGTCCGTCGCCCGGCGTGCCGTCCCGCAGGAAGGCGTAGCCCTCGAGGAAGCCGCGCGCCCGCTGCGTGTGCGGGTACGTCGTCAGCTCGGCCCAGAACGCCGGGCCGTGGCCGGGCTGCAGCAGGTGCGCCAGCTCGTGCAGCAGGACGTAGTCGAGCACCCACCGCGGCATGCCGCGGACCCGGTCGCTGATGCGGATCGTCCCGTCCGCCGGCGTGCACGAGCCCCAGCGACGTCCCTGGTTGGACGACCAGCGCACCGTGGACGGCACCGCCCGGCCGCCGAGGTAGCGGCGGGACAGGTCCTGCGCGCGTGCCAGCAGCTGCGTGTCCGACGGTCGGCGGCGCCGCTCCTGCGCGGCCAGCCGCTCGACCATGCGGCCCACCCACTCGCGCTCCTGCGCGCGCGTGAACCGGGCCGGGATCGCGACCACCGTGCGGTCGCCCTCCCGCCACGCGCTCACCGTGCGCACCCGGCGGCGGGAGCGGCGCACCTCCACGGCGGGCGCGACGACGCCGCGCGGGTCCTGCTCGCGCGGCGTCGGCATGCACGCACGCTAGCGCCCTCACCGAGGCCCGCGGGCGCGACTGGCCGCCGAGTCGTTCACCCGTCCGGGACGGCCCTGCGTCCGCGTTCGCCCCCGGCCGGGCGGGGGCCGCGCACTACTGTGAGACCGCACGGTGGCCGTCACGGTCCGGTGCCCGGACGGCACCCCGCCGTCCGGTGACGGAGCACGAGGAGGGACCACATGGCCGAGACCTGGGCGGGCGAGTTCTACTGCGTCAAGTGCAAGGAGAAGCGGGAGACCGAGGGCGAGGTCGTCGTCTCCGAGTCCGGGCGCCGGATGGCGAAGGGCACGTGCCCCGTCTGCGGCACGAAGCTGAACCGCATCCTCGGCAAGGCCTGACGCACCGCGGGCGACGCCCGCGCACACGCGCATCCGAGGGCACCGTCGTGGGCGACGGTGCCCTCGGCGCGTCCGGGCGGCGCCGGCCGCACCCGGTGTGAGCCGGGCCTGTGGACGACCCGACGCGCGTCCGTCCCGCGGCTGCCAGGGTGGCCGCCGTGACCGGCACCCCGCTCCGTCTGCGCCCGGGACTGCGCGTGCTCGTGCGCGACGTCGACGCCGTCCAGGTCGGGCAGGACCCGCGCTGGGCGGTGGTGCTCGACGGCCTCGCACCGGCCGAGGTGGCGATGTGGGCACGGGTCGACGAGGCGACGGACCTGGCCGCCCTGCCCGCGGCCGCGCGGCACACCCGCACGGACGCCGCCCGCACGCGCGAGCTCGTCGCGGCCCTGCACACCGCCGGGCTCGTGCGCCCCGACCCGCCGCGCGCACGCGTGGTCCGCGGCCCCACCGCGGCGGACGCCACGGCGTGGTCGCTGCTGCACCCCGACGCCCTGGGCGAGGACGTGGTCCGTGGACGGGCGGACGCCGTGGTGGGCGTGGTGGGTCTCGGCCCGACCGGCGCGGGCACGGCGCGGCTGCTCGCCGCCGCCGGCGTCGGCACCGTGCTCCTCGACGACGAGGGGACCGTCGGCTCGGCGGACGTCGCCGGCGGCACGCACCGCTGGAGCGACGTGGGCGCCCCGCGGACCGCCGCGCTGCGCCGCGTGCTGCGTGACGTGGCGCCCGACGTGCGCGTCGACGGCGACGCGGAGCCCGACGTCGTGGTCGTCGTGGAGCCCGACGCAGCGGATCCCGCACGCGGGGCCCTGCTCACCGCGAACGGCGTGCCGCACCTGTCCGTGGTGGTGCGCGCCGCCGACGCCGTGGTCGGTCCGTGCGTACGGCCCGGCACGGCCGACCCGTGCCTGCGCTGCCTGGACCTCCACCGCGCCGACGCCGATCCCGGGTGGCCGCGCGTGCTCGCCGCGACGACGGCGCGCCGGGGCGAGGTCGCCGACCGCTCGGCGCCGCGGCCCGGCGAGGTCGGTGTGCTCGCCGCCGCGTGCGCCGCGCTCGCGTCGGCCCAGGTGCTGGCCCTGCTGGCCGGCACGGTGCCGCTGCTGTGCGGGACGACGGCCGAGCTCGCCCTGCCGGACGTCGTGCCGCGGCTGCGGCCGTGGGCGCCGCACCCCGGGTGCGGGTGCGGGGCGCCGCCGACGCCCGCGGGGTCGGCTCCAGGGTCGGCCGCAGGGTCGGCCGCAGGGTCGGCCGCAGGGTCGGCCGCAGGGTCGGCGGCGGGGTCGGCGGCGGGGATGACGACGCCGGGCTCCGCGCGCACGTTGCACGCGGGGCCCGGCGTCGGGGTGTGACGACGGGACGTGTCGACCGGGTGTGTCGACGGGTGTACCGACGAGGTGTGTCGACGACACCCGGCCGGGTCCACCGGTCAGGCGGCCGCGACCTTCCGCGGACGCCCGCGCCCCCGCTTGGTGGGCACGACCACACCGCCGACGAAGACCTGGCCGCCCCAGACCCCCCAGGGCTCGGCCCGCTCGACGGCGCCGGCCAGGCAGCCCTCGATGAGCGGGCACGTGGCGCACAGGGCCTTGGCCCGCTCCACGTCGGCCTGACGCTCGGCGAACCACAGCTCGGGGTCGTTCGACCGGCACGGGATGAGATCGGCGACCATGCGGTCGAACTGCCGGCGGTCGTCCGTCGTCGCGGTGCTGCCGGTGGGCCACGGGCCGGATCCGCCGTGGTCCACGGTGTCGAGCAGCGTCGTGAGCCGCACGATGTCCTCCTGGTGTCCTCATGGGTGAGCTGTGGTGCGTCGAGGTCGGATCGACGGAGCCGCTCACCCCGGCAGGAGCCGGAGAAATGAGAAGGCCGCGGATCCGAGTTCGGACTCCGCGGCCGTCACGCCGTGCGCGTGGGGCTTACAGAGTCCTGTGTCGCAGATCGATGCCGGACGTCGCGATGCGCCGACGGGCGGCGGGCGTCCCGGCAGCGGGCACACGACCGCCACGGAAGGTGTCAGCGGTGGGTGCGAGGGTCTGCACGTACGCGCGCGTCACATCGGCGAAGCCGATCATCGTCATGCTCTCCATCTCTGCACCCACCTCCTTCCGGGCTCGGGTCCCGCCTCTTCGGCAGCACCTCGCGATCAAGGACGTGACCACACTAGGGGCGCGGCGTCGGGCGTCACAAGGAATTAAAAGGAAGTCGTCCGAAGAAGTTCCGGCGGACGGGTGCGACGCCGGGAATGCCCGGCCCCGCGCCGTCGTTCAGCGGCGCGGCGTGCGCCCGCGGCCGGCGAGCACGTCCTCGCCGGCGACGACCCGCAGCAGGTCCGGCCCGTACTCCCGCAGGCGCGTCTGCCCCAGGCCGTGCACGCGCTGCAGCTCCGCCGGACCGGTCGGCATCGCGGCGGCCAGCGCCTCCAGCGCCACGTCGGGCAGCACGCGGAACGCCGGGACGCCCCGCTCCGCCGCGACACCCGCGCGCCACGCCCGCAGCCGGTCGAGCACGGCACCGTCGGCCTCGCCGGTCGTCGCACCGGCGCGACCGGACCGGCCGGCGTCGGCCGTGCCGCCGGGCCGACCGGCACC
>NZ_JBFTEP010000215.1:0-3608 GCF_047229365.1 Cellulomonas pasadenensis
GGCGACGCGGCCGGCGCGCTCGAGGCGCTGGGCCGGCACCGGCTGCTGCTCGCGCACCGGCGCGGGCCGGCGGGCGTCGCCCTGTGGGGGGCCGTGGCGCAGCAGTGGGTGGCCGCCGTCGCCGGGGACGGCGGCGTCCCGGCCGGGCCCTGGCCGGTGGGCGTCCCCCTGCTCGTCACGAGCAACGACCGGTCGACGGGCCTCGCGAACGGCGACACCGGCGTGGTCGTGGACGACGGGGCCGGTGGGGTCGTCGTCGCGTTCGGCACGCCGGGCGCACCGCGCCTGGTCCGGCCGCACCGGCTGCCCGCCGTCGAGCCGGTGCACGCGATGACCGTGCACCGCGCGCAGGGCAGCCAGTTCACGCGCGTGTCCGTGCTGCTGCCGCCCGCCGCGTCACCGCTGCTCACGCGCGAGCTGCTCTACACGGCGGTGACCCGTGCCCGCGACGCGGTGCGCGTGGTGGGCGCGGCCGACGCCGTGCGCGCCGCCGTCGAGCGGCCGGTGCGGCGCGCGAGCGGGCTCCGCTTCCCGCGCTGACGCGCCGGCGCACCGCCGGGCACCGGCGCGCGGGCAGGCACCGCCAGGCGCCGGCGCACCGGCAGGCACCGGCGGGCACCGGCGCAGCGGCGCCCTCGTGCCCGCGTCGCGAGGTCCGCTCGCTCGTCGCGTACGCCCGCGCGTCAGGTGCTCGCGCGCACGACCATGTCGATCGGCGGTTCGTCGTCCGGCTCCGGCAGCCCCAGGTCGGGCCGCAGCCGGCGCAGCAGGTGGCGGGCGAGCCCCGACCCGACCTCCGCGGTGCGGATGCCCACGCTCGTGATGGGCGGCAGGGCGAGGCGGGCGAGCGGCACGTCGTCGACGCCCACGACCGCGAGGTCCTCGGGCACGCGGACGCCGGTGGCGTGCGCGCCGGCGACGACGGCGAGCGCGACCTCGTCGTCGTAGGCGCAGACGGCCGTCACCGGGTCGTCGCGGTCACGCAGGCGCCGGACGGCCCGTGCCGCGGCGTCGGGGAACAGCGGCACGTCGACGACGACGGGCGCGGACAGGCCGTGCGCGGCGCAGGCCTCCTGCACGCCGGCGAGACGCGGACGCATGAGGATCGTCGTGAGCGGGTCCGCCGACGCCGCGTACGCGAGGTGCGTGTGCCCGCGTGCGACGAGGTGCTGCACCTGGAGCGCCCCGACCTTGCGCTGCGGGATCCGCATCGCCTGACCGTCGCCGCCGTCGACGGCCAGCCCCACCACGGGGATGCCCAGGTGCGCGGTCGCGGCTTCGTCCTCCGTCGTGAACGCGGCGACGTCGGCGACCCCCACCGGGCGCAGCTCGCGCAGGATCGCGTCGAGCGCCCGGCCGCGACGTCGCTGGTAGACCACGGTGTACCCCTGGTCCTCGACGGTCTCGCCGAAGGCGCCCAGCACCTCGAGCGCCACCTGACCGATCTGCCCGTCGGGGATGACGACGAGCACGACCTCGCTCGTACCGCGCCGCAGGGCCCGCGCGGTCGCGGACGGCGTGTACCCGAGCTCGGCGGCGGCCTGCAGCACCCGCTCGCGCGTCGCCGCGCTGATCGTCTGCCCCGGGGCGTCGTTCATGACGTAGCTGACGGTGCTCTGCGAGACGCCCGCCTTCTGCGCGACGTCGCGGGACGTGACTCGCCGTTCCGCCATGGCCGTCCTCCTCGCTCTCGTGCCGGTCGCCGGGTCGCGGCACCGGTCGGGTCCCGTCGGTGGCCGCGCGATCAGGTCGTCGCGCGCACCACCAGGTCCATCGCCGGCTCGTCGTCCGGCTCCGGCAGGTCGAGCTCGGGCTTGAGCCGCCGCAGCACGTGCTTGCCGAGGGTCGTGCCGATGTGGTCCGGCCCGATGTCGACGGTCGTCAGCGGCGGCGCGGCGAGACGGCCGGCGGTGATGTTGTCGACGCCGACGACGGCGAGGTCGTCGGGCGCCGCGAGGCCCGCGGCGCGCAGCCCCGCCAGCACCGCGAGCGCCACCTCGTCGTTGTAGGCGCACACCGCGGTGACGGGGTCCTCGCGCTCGCGCATGCGCTGCACCGCACGCTGCGCGGCGTCCGCGAACAGCGGGACGTCCATGACCACCGGCGCCGGCAGCCCGTGGTCCGCGCACGCCTGCTCGACACCCGTGAGGCGCCCCCGGGCGATCTCCGCCACGGTCGGGTCCGTCGACGCCGCGAACGCGAGCCGGGTGTGGCCGCGCTGCACGAGGTGCTCCACCTGGAGGCGGCCGATGGCGGTCTGCGGCACGCGCATCGCGCGGCCCGGCTCGCCGTCGAGGGAGACGCTCACCACGGGGATGCCGCCCGCCTCCATCGCGGCCTCCTCCGCCGCCGGGAAGGCCGCGAGGTTCGCGATCGCGGCGGGCATGAGCTCGTGCCATAGCGCCCGCAGGCCCCCGACGTCGCGCTGCTTGCGGTACACGACCGGGTGCCCGTGCGGCTCGAGGACCGCGGTCACGCCCTCCACGATGGCGGCGATGGCAGACCCGATCGGCGCGTCGGGCAGCACCATGAGCACGGTGTCGCTCGCCCCGCGCCGCAGCGCCCGCGCGGCCGCGGACGGCGTGTACCCGAGCGCCGCCGCCGCCTCGCGCACACGGTCCCGGGTCGCCTTGCTGATCGACTGGTTCGGCGAGTCGTTCAGCACGTAGCTCACGGTGCTCTGCGACACCCCGGCGTGGCGCGCCACGTCCTTCGAGGTCACACGTCGTCCCGGCATCCCTCTCCCCTGGTCCGCACCCCGCGCGGGGATGCGGCCAGTCTGCACCCGTGTGCGCGCTTCTGTGCCGATTTCCGCGCGAGTTCCTGGTCGCACGACCACATTCGGTGCCGACACGTATCAGCGCCGCAGCGGCGCGGACCTCTCCGGCGCCCGGTCAACGACCGGCGAGCCAGGCCACCGACCGGCGCACGAGATCCCGCCGCGACGCGCTTGCCCACGACCGCACGTCGTGCCCCAGCGCGTCGTAGACCGCCCGGCCACCCGGCGCGACCCACACGACCGGGTGGTCGCGCCCCTCGTGGCGGGTCGTCAGCAGCACGTGGCTGCCGTCGTCGACGACGAGGTCGCAGTACCGCTCGTCGAACGCCTCGACCGCGCCGAGCCCGGCGGTGACCGGGTGCCCCGGGTCGGCGACGTCGAACGTCGCCGGCCCGATCGGCGGGTGCCAGGACGCGCCGTCGACCCACCGGCCGCCCACGGCCGCCGCCCAGCCGGGCGCGTCCGCGAACGTGTTGGCGGCCGCGTGCAGCGCCAGCAGCGGGACGCCGTCCGCGAGCAGCGCCGCGAGGGCCGCGTGGAAGGGCGCCCAGGCGGCGTCGTCGCCGTCGAAGTCGGGGTCCACCCGGCCGGAGCCGGCGGTCACGACGACGAGGTCGGGCCGGCCGAGCGTCGCTGCGACGAGCCCGTCCTCGGCCAGCAGGGCGGGCGACGTGCCGTGCACGTGGACGTCCCAGCCGTCGGCGGCGAGCAGCGGGTGCAGGACGCCGGCGGTGGCGGCGCCGTCGTGCCACGGGTCCTCGTAGCGGCCCCGGCCGACCAGGACGAGCGCACGCGGGCGCCGTTCCCCGCGCCGTCGGCGGGCCGGGAC
>NZ_JBFTEP010000216.1:0-3552 GCF_047229365.1 Cellulomonas pasadenensis
CGCGCCCCCCGCCACCAACCAATACATTGCATCGTCGGCAGCGTCTGTTGTGTATACGTGACCGCGCGCCGGCCGCCGCACCGGCGCCGTCGCGGGCCGGCGCGCCGGCCGCCGCTACGCTGGCGGACGTGACCCAGGGCTCGGACGCGATCGGCCTGGTGCTGGCGCGACCGGCCCGCATGCTCGGCCTCGAGCCGTTCTTCATGGAGCTCATCGCCGGCATCGAGGAGACGCTGTCGACCGACGGCCGGTCGCTGCTCCTGCACGTGGTCCCCGACCACGAGGCGGAGATCCGCGCCTACCGCCGCTGGGGCGACGGCGGGATGGTCGACGCCGTGGTCCTCGTCAACCTCGTGCAGGAGGACCCGCGCCTGGCGGTGCTGCGCGAGCTCGCGATCCCCACGGTCGTGGTCGGTGGCCCCGACCGTGCGCTCGAGGGCGTCGCGCACGTGTGGATCGACAACGGGCAGGCCATGCGCGACGCGGTCGCGTACCTCGTCGGCCTCGGCCACACCACGATCGGCCGCGTCTCGGGGCCCGCGACGCTCACGCACACGCAGTCCCGCACGACCGCCCTGCTCGAGGAGTGCGCCGCGCTCGGTGCCCGCGGCGTCGTCCTCGAGGGCGACTACGGCGAGGAGTCGGGCACGCGTGCCACGCGCGCGCTCCTGGGCCGCGGCAACGCGCCGTCGGCCATCGTGTACGACAACGACGTCATGGCCGTCGCGGGCCTCGGCGTCGCGCACGAGCTCGGCCTGTCCGTCCCCGCGAACGTCTCGCTGCTGGCGTGGGACGACTCGGCCCTGTGCCGCCTCTCGCACCCGCCGCTGTCGGCGATGAGCCTCGACGTGCACGCGATGGGCGTGCAGGTCGCCGACTCGGTGCTCAACCTGCTGGCGTCCGGCCGCCCCACCAGCTCGACGGCCCCGCTCCCGCGCCTCGTCGCGCGCGGCAGCACGGCGCGTCGGTCCCGCTGAGCGCCCTGCCGCGGCGTACCCCGCTCCCACCTGCGCGGTCGCCCGTGCAGTGATTGGGTAGGCACATGAGTGCGGCTGAACCCACACCGGTCCCCGTCGACGCCGACACGCTGCGCGCCGTCGCTGCGGGAACCCACTACGACCCGCACGGCGTGCTCGGCCCGCACGTCGGGGACGGCGGCGTGACGGTCCGCACGCTGCGCCCGCTCGCGGACCGCGTCGCCGTCGTCACGGGCGACGGCCGCACCGACGCCGTCCACGAGCAGGACGGGATCTGGGTGGCGGTGCTGCCGGGCACGGACGTGCCGGACTACCGCCTCGAGGTGACCTACGACGGCACCGCGTCGACGGCCGACGACCCGTACCGGTTCCTGCCCACCGTGCGCGAGCTCGACCGCCACCTCCTGCGCGAGGGCCGGCACGAGCAGCTGTGGGACGTCCTCGGCGCGAACACGCACACCTACCCCGGCGCCCTCGGGGAGGTCAGCGGCACGTCGTTCGCCGTGTGGGCCCCGAACGCCCGCGCCGTGCGCGTCGTCGGCGACTTCAACCACTGGCAGGGCGCCACGCACGCCATGCGATCGCTCGGCGACAGCGGCGTGTGGGAGGTCTTCGTGCCGGGCGTCGCGTCCGGCGCCCGCTACAAGTTCGAGATCCTCGGCGCCGACGGCTCCTGGCGGCAGAAGGCCGACCCGATGGCGAAGGCCACCGAGGTGCCGCCGGCCACCGCGTCCGTCGTCGTCGAGTCCCGGTACACGTGGGGTGACGACGCGTGGCTCGCGCAGCGCGGCGACCGCGACCCGCACGCCGGCCCCGTCAGCATCTACGAGGTGCACCTCGGGTCGTGGCGGCAGGGACTGTCCTACCGGGACCTCGCGCACCAGCTGACCGACTACGTCGTCGAGATGGGCTTCACGCACGTCGAGCTGCTGCCCGTCGCGGAGCACCCGTTCGGCGGCTCGTGGGGCTACCAGGTGTCGTCGTACTTCGCCCCGACGGCGCGGTTCGGCCACCCGGACGACTTCCGCTACCTCGTGGACTGCCTGCACCAGGCGGGGATCGGGATCATCCTCGACTGGGTGCCCGCACACTTCCCGAAGGACGAGTGGGCGCTCGCCCAGTTCGACGGCACGCCGCTCTACGAGCACCCGGACCCCCTGCTGGGCGAGCACCCCGACTGGGGCACGTACGTCTTCAACTTCGGCCGCTCCGAGGTGCGCAACTTCCTCGTCGCGAACGCCACGTACTGGCTCGAGGAGTTCCACGTCGACGGCCTGCGCGTCGACGCCGTCGCGTCGATGCTGTACCTCGACTACTCCCGCCAGCCGGGGCAGTGGCGGCCCAACGTGTACGGCGGCCGCGAGAACCTCGAGGCCATCTCGTTCCTGCAGGAGGCGAACGCGACCTCCTACCGCCGCACCCCCGGCGTCATGATGATCGCCGAGGAGTCGACCGCCTGGCCGGGCGTCACGGCGCCCACGTCCGGCAACGGCCTCGGGTTCGGCCTGAAGTGGAACATGGGCTGGATGAACGACACCCTGCGCTACCTGCGCGAGGCGCCGATCAACCGCCGGTACCACCACCACGAGATCACGTTCTCGATGGTGTACGCGTACTCGGAGCACTTCGTCCTGCCGATCAGCCACGACGAGGTCGTGCACGGCAAGGGCTCGCTGTACGAGCGCATGCCCGGTGACCACTGGCAGAAGCTCGCCGGCGTGCGGGCCCTGCTCGGGTACCAGTGGACGCACCCGGGCAAGCAGCTGCTCTTCATGGGCCAGGAGTTCGCCCAGCAGCACGAGTGGGCCGAGGCGCGGTCCCTCGACTGGTACATGCTCGACGACGGCGCGCACCACGGCGTGCAGCGCGCGGTGCAGGACCTCAACGCGCTCTACCGTGCGACGCCGGCGCTGTGGCAGCTCGACCACACGCCCGACGGGTTCGAGTGGCTCGCGTCCGACGAGGCCGACCTCAACCTGCTGGCGTACCTCCGCAAGGGGGTCGACACCCCGACGGCCGCGGTCGTCGTCAACTTCGCGGGTGTGCCGCACGAGGGCTACCGCCTGCCGCTGCCGCACGGCGGCCGGTGGCGGGAGGCGTTCAACTCGGACGCGGAGGTCTACGGCGGTTCCGGCGTGGGCAACCTCGGCGGCGTGGAGGCCGAGCCGGTCGAGCACTACAGCCGGCCCTACTCCGCGCAGGTGCGTGTCCCCCCGCTCGGGGTCGTCGTGTTCGTCGCCGAGGACGACTGACCGACAGCACGAGCGCAGGCGCGGGGCCTCCGATCCCACTGGCCTCACGACGAGCACGGGAAGGCCCGCACGCACCGCGTGCGGGCCTTTCTCGTCGTCCGTGCGCCTCCATGCTCGGGCCAGGCGGCGGCACGAACGCGATGCCCCGGGCCAGGCCGCACGAAGGCCCGCCCGCGCATGGGGGGCCTGGAACGCACGAAGGCCCACCCCGTGTCGGGTGGGCCTGAGACGTCGGGTGGGCCTGAGACGCACGAAGGCCCACCCGGTGTCGGGTGGGCCTTCGTGGAATGGTTGTCCGGCGGCGTCCTACTCTCCCACACCCT
>NZ_JBFTEP010000217.1:0-3523 GCF_047229365.1 Cellulomonas pasadenensis
CGTATGTGTCTGGTGGCCTCGTTTATTTGTATAAGCCTCTGGGGGGGCTCGGCTCGGGGGCTGGGGGTCGGGCGCCGACGACCCCGCGGCGCCCGAGGACGTCGTCGGCCAGGGCTACCAGTCGGGCGACGGCTCCACGACGGCGTGGGCGGTCGGCGACCGCACCGAGCCGCTCGCGCTCGCGGGCACGGACTACGAGGGCACGGCGCAGGACGTCGCCGCGTGGCGCGGGGACGTCGTCGTCCTCAACACCTGGTACGCCGCCTGCCCGCCGTGCCGTGCGGAGGCGCCCGACCTCGCCGCCCTCGCCACCGACTACGCCGGCCGCGGCGTGCACGTGCTCGGCGTGAACGTCCGCGACGCCGCGGGTGCGGCGCAGGCGTTCCAGCGGGAGTTCGCGATCCCGTACCCGAGCATCGCCGACACCGAGGGCTCGGCCGTCGCCGCGCTCCAGGGCGTCGTCCCGGTCAGCGCCGTGCCGACGACCGTGCTCCTCGACCGCGAGGGGCGCGTCGCCGCGCGCGTGCTCGGCCTCGCGGACGGCTCGACGCTGCGCTCGCTCGTCGACGAGCTGCTCGCGGAGGGCGGCGGCGCCGACGGCGCGAGCGGGTCGACGGCCACCGCCGACCCGACGGGCACGGCGACGCCGTGACCGCCGCCGCGGACCTCGGCGCCGCCGTCGCGAGCGGCTCGCTGCTGCTCGCCGTGCCGGTCGCGCTGCTGGCCGGCGTCGTCGCGTTCGCGTCGCCGTGCGTGCTGCCGCTGGTCCCCGGCTACCTGGGCCTGCTCGGCGGGCTCGCGGGCGCGCCCGGCGGCTCCGCCGGTGACCGGCGGTCGCGCGCGCTCGGCGCCGTCGACGCGACGGACGTCGTGACGCTCGGCCGCGGCGCCGGCGCACCCGCCGTGCCGACGCCGACGGTGCCGCCCCCCGTGGCCGCCGCCCCCGCGGTGGCTGCCGTGCCCGTCGCCGCCGCGGCGGCGGACGACGTCGACGACCGCGTCGCCCGCAGCCGCGTGCTGCTCGGCGTGACGCTGTTCGTGGCCGGGTTCTCGCTCGTGTTCGTCGCCTTCGGGGCGCTCGCCGGCTCGCTCGGCGCGCTGCTGTGGCAGTGGCAGGAGCCCGTGAGCCGCGTGCTCGGCGCGGTCACCGTCGTCATGGGCCTCGCGTTCCTCGGGCTCGTCCCGTTCGCCCAGGGGGAGCGGCGCCTGCGCCTCGCGCCGCGCGCCGGCCTGTGGGGCGCGCCGCTGCTGGGCGTCGCGTTCGGCATCGGCTGGACCCCGTGCATCGGCCCGACGCTCGCCGCCATCCTCACGCTCTCGCTGACCGGCGGGTCCGCCGGCCGCGGCGCGCTGCTCGCCGCGGTGTTCTGCGTGGGCCTCGGCCTGCCGTTCGTGCTCGTCGCGCTCGGGCTGCAGCGCTCCGACCGGCTGCTCGGCCGGCTGCGCCGGCACCGGCTCGCGGTGCGCCGCGTCGGCGGCGGCGTGCTGGTCGTCCTCGGCCTCGCGCTCGTCACGGGCGTGTGGGGCACGTGGTCCGCGTGGCTCCAGGGCGTCCTGACGGGCGCCGACCCCTTCGTCCCGGTGCTGTGAGGCCGACGTGGTGACCTACCGCCCCGAGGGGCTCGACGACGCGTTCACGCGAGGCGACGGCGACGTCGCCGGCGCGCCCGCGAGCCCGCCGCGTCCCGGCGCGCCCGACCCCGGCCTGCCCGCGCTCGGCGTCGCCGGCTGGCTGCGCTGGGCCTGGCGGCAGCTGACGAGCATGCGTGTCGCGCTGCTGCTCCTCATGCTCCTCGCCGTCGCGGCCGTGCCCGGCACGGTGTTCCCGCAGCGGCCGCAGGACCCGGCCGCCGTCGCCGAGTACCTCGACGAGCACCCCGGCGCCGGGCCGTGGCTCGACCGGCTCGGCTTCTTCGACGTCTACACGTCCGTCTGGTTCAGCGCGATCTACCTGCTGCTGTTCGTCTCGCTGGTCGGCTGCATCCTGCCGCGCACGCGCGTGCACCTCGCGGCCCTGCGCGGCCGCCCGCCCCGCACGCCGCGCCGGCTCGCCCGGTTCCCCGCACGCGGGGAGGGCACGTCGGCCGACGCGCCGCGCGCCGTGGCGGAGCGCGCCGCCGCGGTGCTGCGCCGGGGTGCGTCCTGGCTGCCGTTCGTCCCGTCGTACCGGGTCGACGTGCACGACGAGGGGGCCGGCACGTGGTCCGTCTCCGCCGAGCGGGGCTACCTGCGCGAGACCGGCAACCTGCTGTTCCACCTGGCGCTCGTCGGGCTGCTCGTCAGCGTCGCGACGGGGCAGCTGCTGCACTTCCGCGGGCAGGCGATCGTCGTGCAGGGCACCGGGTTCGCGAACGTGCAGGCCGGCTACGACACGTTCGAGCGCGGCGCCGCGTTCGACCCCGCCGACCTCGAGCCCTTCACGCTGCGCCTCGACGAGTTCGAGTCGCGGTTCGACCCGCAGACCCTGCAGTCGCGCGACTTCACCGCGCACGTCACGGTGACCGAGCCGGGCGAGGAGCCGCAGGAGCGCACCATCAAGGTGAACCACCCCGTCACCGCCGGCGGTGCCAAGGTCTACCTGCAGGGCAACGGCTACGCGCCGCAGGTGACCGTGCGCGACGCCGCGGGCGAGGTCGCGTTCGCCGGGGCCGTGCCGTTCCTGCCCGAGGACGAGGTGTACACGTCGCGCGGCGTCGTCAAGGTGCCCGACGTCTCGGCGGGGCAGGACCAGGTCGGCCTCGTGGGCTACCTGCTGCCGACCGCGGAGGAGTGGGTGCCGGGCTGGTGGCGCTCGGCCGACCCGCAGCCGACCGACCCGATGCTCGTGCTCTCGGTGTGGCGCGGGAACCTCGGCCTCGACACGGGCGTCCCGCAGAACGTGTACCGGCTCGACGAGTCGCGCATGGAGAAGGTCACCGACGTCGCCGGCGAGGACGTGACGCTGTACGTGCGCCCGGGCGAGACGGTCGACCTGCCCGACGGGCTCGGGACGCTCACCTTCGAGGGGCTGCCGCGGTTCGTCGCGCTGGACCTGCGGCACGACCCCGCGCTGCTCGGCGTGCTGGTGTTCGCCGTGCTCGCGTTCCTCGGCCTCGCGGCGTCCCTGTTCGCCCCGCGGCGGCGGCTGTGGCTGCGGCTCGCGCCCGCGGGCGGCGACCGGCCCGCCGGTACAGTGGTCGACGCCGCGGGCCTCGCCCGGGGGGACGACGTGGGCCTGCAGCCCGAGCTCGACCGGGTGCTCGCCGAGGTGCTGGGGCGCCCGGTGGCGAGCACGACGCCCGGCGCCGCCGAGAACCGACCCGACCGCGACGACGAGGTGCCGGACCCGGCGCCCGGACCCGGAGGCGTGTGATGGACCAGCAGACCCTGGCGCAGGTCAGCGACCTGCTCGTGTGGGGCGCGACGACGGCGTTCACGTTCGCGCTCGTCGCGTGGACGATCGAGCTGTCGCGCGTCGCGGAGGCCGCGCAGCGCGCGACCGCGCCGCGCGCGCGGGAGCTCGTGGCCGCGGGCGGGGCGGTCT